>NZ_BAAHWV010000007.1:0-143910 GCF_054601255.1 Viscerimonas tarda
CTTGTTTGATTGAAAAAATAGTTGTAATTTTGTGCCGTAGTTTTATGCAGACATGGGCAGGACAAGCGTAGTCAAAAAAGACCTCTGCAAACGCTCTAAATCGTACCCCATACGAAAAAATGAAAGCATAAAGTGCTGGTTTATAAGACTTTCCTACACATAATGATATACTCAGTAGAGTTGTATCAAAAGTATAAATAGCACACGGAATACACGGAAAATATGGAGTAACAAATTATTTTTAATTTCTACGTGTTTTATAATTAAAATAAGCTCCGTGTTCATCCGTTCATTCTGTATAATCCGTGTGCGAATATCAACTATTGAGACAGTCCATTGGTGTTTATGATACCAAGCTATTTTTTGTTCAACCGCCGGTAAATTACCGAGAACCAAACAGGTAAAATAATCCCTTTGCATACGGTTGTTATGGCCATTGCCCACCAAACGCCTATTATTCCCATTTGATTTGCCAGCACGTAGGCCAACGGGATGCGCGCTATATTGAATGTGATGCTAATCAGCGCCGGTGGTACGGTTCGCCCTACACCGTTAAACATTCCCTGGGTTGTCAGTTCCAACATCATAAATACCTGAACCAGCCCCATTATACCCAGGTATTCGGCTCCTGCTTTTATGGCATCTTCTTCGGGAACGATTATGCCAAATATACTTCCACCGAATAGTAGAAAACAGATACTGACAACGATTCCAAGTGTCATCATCAGCCGGATGGTGTGTATGTAGGCTTTCCTGCCCCTTTCCAAGCGTCCTGCTGCATAGTTCTGTGCAATAAATGCGCTTAAAGCGGTGGAAAACCCTTGCGAGGTAGTCCATGTAACACCTTCAATCTGTCCTCCGGTAGTTTGTGTCATTAATCCGATGTGTCCGCCATAGACAGAGGCTACACGCGCCAAATTCATATTTATAATTGCATACAAGGAATTCATGATAGAAACCGGCGTTCCCAGATTGAATATACGTCGAATGTATATCTTCTCCGGTTTAACCAAAAAATTAAATCGTCCGATAATTCCTTTCCCAAATTTAAGCCGGTAAGTAAAAGAACCACATATGTATAATTGTGCAATTACTGTTCCGGTAGCAGCGCCATACAGTCCCATTTCGGGAAAAGGACCTATACCAAATATAAGGAATGGGTCGATAATCATATTCAATATCAGCCCCGAAGAATTGATAGTAAATGGAATAAAACTGCGTCCTGCGCCGTTGTATATCCCCGAAAAGCAGAAGGTCATAAACTGAAAAGGGATGCAAATTGTCAGTATGCGCAGATAGGTCGTTGCCTCTTCGGTAACAGAGGGCGGAAGTTTGAAGAATGATAGAATTTCGGGTGCGAAAATCAGGTATATTATTGCCCATATTATACCTATTCCAATAGCTAGAGTAGTAGTATGTGAGGCATATTTGAGCGCTCTCTTAAATTTTCGGCCTCCTATCGACTGTCCGATGGATACTTCCGCCCCAATCATTGTCAGGATAGCCACCGAAGCCGTTAGCCACGACAGCATACCTATCGCCCCAACAGCAGCCTCCGCCCGGCTTCCCAAGCGTCCCACCCAAAACATGGCCATCAGGTTGTACGACATTTGGACAAAACTGGTACCCATCAGCGGCAACGCCAGCTTAATCAGGCTGGAGAATATTTTTCCGTCCGTCAGGTTTTGGATATTTGCACTCATTTTTTTTGTAATTGCGAATAGAGGAGTCTCCTCTACTTAAAAATGTCTTTGCATAGAACAAAAACAAGCTTTTATTGTTCATGGGGTGCAAATATTTATAAACCAAAAAGGGGCTGTGCCAAAAGAACGCTGATTACGCGAATTACGCAAATAAGCCACTATATCTTTTTCTTATTTAATTGATTTTCAACAATAAATGGATTGCGATAATTCGCGTAATCAGCGTAACTCGCGTTCAAAAATATTTTTGAGACAGACTCCTACATTATTCACATCACTCCAACACCTGATAAACCGTATTTAAAAACTTTTCCCACACTTTTGTGTCGGGGGTGCGATTGGTGTACAGGAGGATGATTAGGCCTTCTTTGTGATCGATGATGTAGTCGGTGTTGGCCATGCCGCCCCACGACAGGGCGCCCGGGGATACCATCGGCGTGAAGTTGCTGACTGCCGCCCTGGTTTCTACTTCGGGGTATATCTGGAATCCTAGCCCGAAACCGAAGCCGTTGCCTCCCTTGTTGGGGTGTGGAAGTTGGTCTTTGGCCATCATTTCGATGGTTCTGCGTCCCAATATCCGGTTGTTGTTGAACGCTCCGTAGTTGAGAATCATTTGGCAGAAACGGGCGTAACCTTCTATCGTTCCGTTCAATCCCGAACCGGAGCCTGCATAAAGTCTGTCTTTGCCAAAGGGGTAGCGACCGCTCCACATATCGGGGGCGTGTTCGAGGCTGCCCTTGTTGTCGCGGTATATCTTTACAAAACGCGATTCGTATGCCTTGTCGTAATAATAGGCCATGTCCTTTATGTCGAGCGGCTCAAACAGTATCTCGCGAAGGTACTCCTGCAAAGGTTTTCCCGAGAAATACTCGACCAGATAGCCCCATACGTCCGATGCCGGATGATAATTCCAGTTGCTGCCCGGGTCGTAGGCTAAAGGCGCTTTAACCAGTAATTTAACGTATTCTTCCAAGGTTTTGTAATCGGCGTTCCTGTCCACTCCAATGCCCGTAATGCCCGACGAATGGCTCAACAGGTGGCGTATTCTGACGGGTGATGCGGCTTTGCGGGTAGTGGGAGCCGCGCCGTCTTTCGATTCAACCAGCACCTGATCGGTCATCTCGGGGATATACATCGAAACAGGGTCGTCAAGCTGGAATTTTCCTTGCTCGAAGAGGGTCATCAAGGCAACCGTAGTCATTGCTTTGGTTTGCGAATACATGCGGAAAATATCGTCTTTGGCAAGCGGAATTTTCTTTTCCATATCTTTCCAGCCGAAAGCCTTGTTGTGTATTACCTGACCGTCTTTGGCCACAAATGTGAGTGCGTGGGGCAATAATCCCTTGTCGATGTACTCCTGAAGCAAGCGGTCTATCCGGTCGAGCCGCGACCGATCAACTTTCAATGCTTTGAAATCGGGCTTGTAATTGAATCCCTGAGGATTCTCTTTCTGTTGCCCGTAAACGCCCGAAACGGATAGCAACAGGATAGCGAAGATAAATAGTGATTTTTTCATAATGGTAAATATTCACCTCCCCCAACCCCCTCCTTCTGAGGGGGCTTAAATGCCTCCCCCTAGGGGGAGGTTGGAGGGGGCTGGGTTTATTAATCGGCCAGTTCCAAGCGGATATAATCATACATGATACCGTTGTTAACAGGCCCTTCGGGTACGGTCAGAACCAAGGTATTGCTTCCTTTTTTTATCAAAGAGGCATCGAACGACACGGCACGTTCGTACCATATACCTTGTCGGCCATGACGTGTAATGGTACCATCCCCTGGTAAGTTTTCCAGTTTTCCGGCTGGTTGTCCGTTAACGGCTATATCAACCGAACGAACACCTGTGCCACAAATGGCAAAACGCAATGTAGCCTTCCCTTTGGCAGCCGATGGCATATCGAATACAATAGAGTAGGGGCTTGCCTTGCCCGGAGCGCTTGCTCCACGAAATGGAACCGGTTTGGCGTTCGGGTCGTCATTGTGTGGCACGTGTTGGAAAAACCAATCTTTGGCGAAATTGCTTTTGCCGATGGTATAAGTAATATCGTTCGGAAACAACAGGCCATATTGGAGCGATATTTCGGGATTTGAAAATTCTTCTGCTTTAAAAAATTCCGAAGCATTGCGATTGGGGATTCCTATATCCCATACCTGTTTCCCGTACCTTACCGGCGTCCAGGTGAGTTTGCCCAAATCAAGCGGTTTTCCGGCTTCTACGGTTACATTTTCCGACAGAAATTCGCCAAGTATGCCATCGGCAAATGCGTAAAACGTATATTTTCCGGGACGTACATTGCTTATTTCAAATGTACCGTCGGTACGACCTTTTGTCCAGAACTGATAGTGTTTGGCATCGCGTTGCCAGTTTGTAACGGCTTCGGGCGATCTTTCGGGACGTGCCGAAACGTAGGCTGCATGGGTCAATCCAACGCTCAGGTTCGAGAAGCTTTTGTTATCTCCATCGTTCAAAACGAGTTGCCCCTTAACGGCTACACGCTCTTTTGCGTTGGGATAATCCGTGCCTTTTACCCATTCAAACGGCCATTTTCCGGCTTCTTCCGCGGCGCGGGCTTTGGCATCGTTGTATATGGCCTGAGGATTTTCGCCTGCATTGACATAAATCAAAAAAGGGCCTACTACTTTTGTCCATTGTTCACCGGCAGCTACATTGATTTCCGCTCCACCGTAGTGGCTGCTCCGCCAATAGTTTAGCACGCAGGGCGCTGCCACCGGATTGGTATCGCGGTGTCCCATAAATTCCCACTTCGTTGGGCCGCCACTCATGTATTCCATCGAAGGATTGATGAAGAAAAGTCCCACATTTTTTGTGGTACTCGACCATCCGAATGCCGGATTGATTGATTGCAGGGCTGTATAAACGTACTTATCGCCTTCTTTAAGTTCTTTCGGAAAGTACTTGTTGCGTTGTTCGTCCACGCTCAGCCAATCGAAGAAATCGGCCAATTTGGCGCAAAAGCGGGCTTCGCCAAGTTGCGTATAAGGATAATCGGGCTGATGTTCGAATATGGAGTAGGTGTATATCCCCTGATCTCCTTTTCCGAGGGTGTAGCGAAGTTCTACATCGGCGGCAAACTGACCATCGGCGCTTGCACCGGGGCCTGTTCCCATTTTACGGCCTTTGGCTATGCCTTTTACCGATACTTCGGCCCGTTCTCCTCCGTTTTTCGAAGGGTCTATGGTGATGCGTGTAATTGTTGGGGCAGTACCTCTCGGCCCCATGGCATCGTGCGACCAAAAACCGTATTGATGGTCTGTCATGCCGCGGTTAAGCCCGTTTGGGTTTGCTCCCGGAGGGTCTTTCTCGAGGTCGGGTTCTCCTTCGGGCGTCAGAAATGTAGCGAGCATTTCCAGTCCTTTGTAGCGGAACGACACGAGGTCGCCCGATACTTTGGCTATTTTGGCGGTAACCAGGCCGTTGTCGAGCGTATAAAGTTCATTGCTCTCGGTCAGTGTTACTTTCGTTTGAGAAAAACACGGCTTGGGAGAGCTTGCCAGCAGGAATAAACCGCACAAAGCCACTCCCAGCATTTTGATTTGTCCGAAAAATTTCATGATACACTATTTTTTAGATTGTTGCATTTTTAATCGGCCAGTTCCAGCCTTATATAATCATATACCATACCATTGTTGATGGGGCCTGCGGGTACTGTCAGCACAAGTGTATTTGTTCCTGCTTTCATCAGTTTTGCATCGAAAGCCAGTTCGCGTTCGTACCAAATGCCTTGTGAGCCGTGGCGGGTAATAACGCCGTCTCCCGGCAGGTTATCGAATACGCCGGCAGCTTGTCCGTTTACTGCAACATCAAACGAGCGGGCGCCTGTTCCGCAAATGGCAATACGCAGAATAGCCTTGCCTTTGGGTGCAGACGGAAGGTCGAATGTAACGGTGTAAGGAGTGGCTTTTCCGGGTGAACGTACGCCGTAGAACGGAGCCGATTTGGCGCTCGGGTCTTCGTTATGAGGCACGTGTTGATAGAACCAGTCTTTGCTAACATCGCTTTTCCCAATTGTAAAGTGTACATCGTTGGGAAAAAAGCTGGCATATTTGATGGATATTTCGGTATCGCGGTACTGATCTGCCTGAAAAAACTCCGAAGCGTTGCGGTTGGGGATGCCTATCTCCCACAGTTGTTTGCCTTTGCGTACGGGTGTCCATGTAAGTTTGCCCAAATCAACGGATTTTCCTTTCTCAATAACTACATCGGCCTTGTTATATTCGCCCAACACTCCATTAGTAAAGGCATACAGGGTATATTTTCCGGGACGTACATTGTTTATCGCGAATGTTCCATCGGCATTGCCTTTAGTCCAGAACTGATAGAATTTGCCGTCGCGTTGCCAGTTTGTAATGGCTTCGGGCGATCCTTCGGGACGGGGCGAAACGTAGGCTGCATGAGCCAATCCAACGGTCAGGTTCGAGAATTTGGTCGATTTCAGGCCCAAGTCATCCAAAATAAGCTGTCCCTTGACTGTCGCCCGTTCGGCTTTCGATGGATAATCTACCCCTTTCACCCATTCGTAGGGCCATTTGGCTATTTCGGTTGCAGCTTGTTTTTTTGCATCGGCATAAATGACCGCATGCCCTTCACCCGAATTGGCATAGATAAAGAATGGGCCGATAATTTTATTCCACTCTTCACCCGCTGCAATATTGGCTTCGGCGCCGCCATAGTGGCTGCTCCGCCAATAGTTCAGCACACAAGGCGCTGCTTCGGCATTCGTGTCGCGGTGTCCCATAAATTCTACTTTTGTGGGGCCGCCGCTCATGTATTCCATCGAAGGATTGATGAAGAACAAGCCCACATTTTTTGTTGTACTCGACCATCCGAATGCCGGATTTGTCGATTGCAAGGCGGTATATACATATTTATCTCCGGCATAATGGTCTTTTGGATAATGAAGATCGACTTGCGGGTCAACGCTTATCCAGTCGAAGAAACCGGCCAGCTTGGCGCAATAACGGGCTTCTCCGAACTGTCCGAGGGGATAGGTGGAGTTGTGGTCGAAAATGGAATAGGTATAAACGCCCGCCGCCCCTTGCTCCAGGGTGTAACGGAGTTCAATGTCAACGGTCAGGTTTCCTTCGGCGCCTGTTCCGGGGCCTGTTCCCATTTTACGGTCTTTGGAAATGGCTTTCACCGATACTTCAGCTATTTTTCCTCCATTGGTTTTGGGGTCGATGGTGATGGATGGAATGGCAGGAGCCGATCCCCTGATTCCCATGGCATCGTGCGACCAATAGGCATGAGCGCGGCCACCTATCGACGGTTCGCGCCAGTTGGGATTGTTGGCTGGTGTATCGCCTTTGGCTGCGGGATGAAAATCGGGCGAAAGGGTAGTGGCAAACATTTCGGTACCCTGATAACGGAACGAGACCAAATCGCCCGATACTTTCGATATGCGGACACTCACTATTCCGTTGTCCATCATATAGGTTTCAACATCTTCGGTTAATGTTACCGGTGCATTGGCTGCAAACATAGCCGGAACAGCCAGACAGGCCAGTACGACTGTAAAAATTAGTTTTTTTAGTGTTTTCATTCTTGTTTTTTTATTCTGGTGATTTATTTCTTGTTGTTTTTCTGTATCCATTCGATGATGTTGTTTTGTGTGGCCGTAGTCAGTCGCGCATAATCATCGGGTTCTTGTAAACCTAATTTATCGCTTGCCTTGTATAGCGAATAAACGGCTTTCGCTTGTTCAATGGCCCATTTCACCTCTTTCGGATTGGCTTCCCTGTCCATTGTGGGCTGAACGATAAGCACGGGACGGGGGGCAATGAGGGAAATAACATCCTCAAAATCGTAGGGAAGACGCTGTTCGTTGCCCGCAAAGAATCCCAGACGAGGTATTAGTCCGTACAGATGGCTGTAACGGCTCATGCCACTTGTGCCTTTGTCGGCTGTGTCGGTACGCATGGGTGTGAATCCGCTGACAGATACTACGCCCGAAATCCGCTGGTCGAGTGCGGCAGCATACAAGCCGACCGTACCGCCGAGGGTGTAGCCGAAGAGCGAGATATTGCTTGCGTCAACAATGGCTTCTTTTTGTAGCGCATCTATCGAGTTGCTGACATCCTCAACCATTTTTCCCATGCGCGACCAATGTGGATAGCGTCCGTAGAAAGTTGCCGATTCGCCGGTGCGCATTCCAAAGCCTGTCTGGTCGAATGCCAATACTGCATATCCGGCTTTTACTAGGGCGAGGATGGGGTGCAAATCGCGACGGTAAACCCACATGTAACCCAAGGGATAGTGGTAGCCGTGCAGCCAGATGACCGTAGGCAGTTTGGCGCCTTCGGGAAGGTTTTTGGGGAAGTAAAAATCGCCCGTTACATTGTCTGTGCCGAAGCGTATCCGGCGCGAGTCCACTTCGTTGCGTTCGGGACTGAGCCATCCGTATTCGGGGCTGGTTCCGCTGATAACCCATGCCGGCACATCGGGCGCCAGCTGACCGGGGTTGCCGGTATTTCCCAGTGCAATGGTGGTTGGGCCCGGAATCTCCCGCGCGCCGCCTCTCATAGGCATTTCGAGGGAACTTACGGGCATGGCGGCCGGTGTGTCGCCCAGCATCCAGCTAATGGATTTACGGACTTGCGCAGCCTTGGCATCCCATGCCGACTGCGAAGCAACCGGTTTAAGGGCTTTGTATGCCGGATAGTTTGATATGTCGGTTTTTTCGCCCGAAAGTACGCGCCAATCGGCGAAATTCCAGGGGAAAACAAAGTCGTATGTCCATTTTTGTGTCGATCGACCGAACTGTATATCCAGAAAGTCGATGCAGGCTTCCTGATCGTTACTGCCGTGGAATCCGGGTACATGCATCAGGTTCAGACGCGTTGGCTGTCCGAGTACTTCATATACTTTTTGCGCCGACTGGCAGGCTTGTTCCATCGCCCAACCGTTGGCCACCTGATCGCTCAATCCCCATTCGAGCAAGGCTGCACGTGGCGCAACTAAGCTCAACAGCAGGTTGGCATCAACAGGCAAACGGTCTTCTTTCCCCGAAAAATAGCGGAAACGCGGAATAAACCATCCCGGGAACATGCGAGTGGTGCTCTCGATGCCTTCGCCGCCGCCACGTTCACCGGCATAACGCCAGGGAACTGCGCCGCCCACGCCGGTACTGCCGGCAATAAGAGCCGATATGCGTTCGTCAAGCGCGGCGGCATAACTGGCCATCTTACCATCGCGCGAATAGCCAAAAATAGCAATCTGCTTCATATTCACCTGAGGCGTTGTTGCCAAGTAATCTACCACCATTTGTGCAAGCCAGGCTCGGCGCGGCAATGTCGCAAAATCGTAATCGGGGTAAATATCTTTCAGCGCTTCGGCATCGTCCATCCGGTCGTTTCCGGCATAACCCGCCGAAATGTAGCCGCGGCGAACCAGCGATGGCGCCCAACCGCCCAAATTAGGACAGATAAGCGCCGGAAAAGTTTCGCCCGCCACGCCATCGGGAATCACCAGACGGATACGCACACTGCCTTTACTTTGCGGCCCGAACAACACACGCACATTGCGCAGGGTGTAACCGTTCCCCTTAGTTTCGTCAATCAACTCCACCTTATCAATCGGTGGTTTCGGCGGAAAAGTCCCGGTAACATACTTTTCAAAAAGCTGCCATATTTCGGCGCGCCGGGCTTTCCAGCCCTCAGGAGTGGCATTCACTTGTCGCCCGTCAAAAAAGCGGAAAGGGTCGGGGAGGAGGTTCGTGCGTGGGAGCTGGTCGAAATCGGGAGGCAATTCCCCCGTTTTTTGCTGCCATTCAGTCCATTCGGGAACAGCAATCAGGTTCTTCTTCATCCACTCCAAATAAGCGGCGCGTTCATCGCTACTCATTGGCCGGATAGCGCTACACAACAGCAAAAGCGCAAAACATAGTGTTATTTTTTTCATTTGTTATAATTATTAAGTTTAAAGTTCAAGGTTCAAAGTTTCAAGTTTCAAGTTTCAAGTAGGGACGGGTTTCAAACCCGCCCCTACACAAAGTTTCAAGTTTTTTTTGTAGAGACGTGGCGTGCCACGTCTTCTTTTCCGATTTTATAATGAAACAAACGGCCTTAGCAAGCTGCCCTGTCTCGCAGGGACGGTTTCTGCTTGTTGTAACTACTTTGCGCAGGGCGTTGGTGCAATCTTCCTCTATTCGTATTTTGTAATACAATAGGATATTTTTCTGCTGGCGCAGGCTTGCAGCCTGTGTCCAAAATGAATTTGTATGTAGGACATGGACAATATGTCCGCGCCAAGCCTTAACCCAAGGAGCTGTGTCAAAAGCCTGTCATCTCGTGCCTGACACGGGATCTCCTAACAAACATCAGCTGAATGTCAGGAGATTGCGGGTCGGAGCCCGCAATGACAACCTTAGAAAAAGACTTTTGACACAGCCTCTGGAGGGGCTGCTATTTCTTCCCCACAGCCTGAATCACCACCGAAGCCCCTTCAAGCCCATCGGCAGAAGCTGTTAGCTTAATGGCGCCCGATGAAGCAGTGGCGCGGATAATTGCCATTGCCCGGCCTTTATAGTTGGTTTTTTCGTTGGTTTTGTATCTCTCGTGGCTGAAATTGTTGCTGTTGTCCACCGAAACAATTTCGCCCGGACCGCTGATGTTGAATTTGATTTTGCTTGGGCTGTTTGGGTAGCGGATGCCGTTTTTGTCAACGATGGTGGCCGTTACATACACTACTTCTTCCCAGTCGTTTATTGCTTCTTTCTTTTCGGTTTCGAGGAGTAGTTTCACCGGTTCGGAGGCGGTGGTGTGTTCGTGAACCGCTACCTCTTTGCCGCCGTTGCGACCAATCACCTTAATTGTTCCCGGCGCATAGACCACTCTCCACGAGTTGGGGCCGTCATCCTTTGGGGTTTGTTGTTTGCCGAGCGATGTGCCGTTGAGGTAGAGTTCTACCTCTTCGCAGTTGCTATACACATTCACAAAGGCCGTGTCGAGTTTGTAGGCCGGTGTCCAGTCGTCCAGCCAGCTAGCCCGTTGAGCGGTGTCGCGGCGAACGATATGCGCCATCGGTTCGCTTGTCCACCAGCTTTGGCGTTCCCAGGAGGTGTGCTTCCAGCCGGCGTTACGGTCGAAGAGCGCTTCACTCCACGAAATTTTCGGCCAATCGGCCTCGCCCAAATAGTCGAAGCCCGTCCAGATAAACATGCCGGAGTAGGCGGGGTTGTCTCTGGCTACGAGCCATGCCGAGCGGCTGGGCGTGTTTTCGGTTCCGATAATCTTTCGTCCGGGTTTTTCGCTCCAAGCTGCCAGCAGGCCGGTTTCGGCATAGTTTTGCCCTATCACGTCCAGCATTTCCGAGAAGCCGTTTTCGTACAAGCCCATCATTTTGGCACGGAATAGCGCCATGGTGATTGGACGGCTTGAGTCGATGCTTTTGGTGAGGGCGCGCAAATCGAGGAAGCGTTGTCTTCCCTCGGGACTGTTGACATTGTCGCGGATTTCGTTACCCAGACTGTACAGAACGATGCTTGGATGATTGCGCACGCGTTTCAGTGCAATGGAGGTATCAATATTCCACCACTCGTTGAAGTATAGGTTGTAGGCTTTTTCGCCGTTGGGTTTTGCTGCCGTCCAGGTGTCGAAAACCTCGTCCAGAAGCAACAGGCCCATCTTGTCGCATAGTTCGTAGAAAGCCGGATCCATGGGGGCGTGAGCGCCGCGTATGGCGTTGCAACCAACCGCTTTAAGCCGTTCAAAGCGTCTTTCCCATACTGAGGCCGGTACGGCAGAACCAAGGGCCCCGCCATCGTGGTGAACGCAAGCTCCCAATAACTTGATATTCTTCCCGTTCAACCAGAATCCCGTTTCCGATTCAAAGGAGAAAAAGCGGATACCGAAGGTATTTTTTTGGTCGTCAACCACTTTTTTCCCATCGGAAAGGGTGGTTAGGGCTGTGTAGATATTTGGAGCGGAAATGTCCCACAATTCAGGTGAAGGTACGGCAATTGTCTGGTCGCAAACGATTGTCTCACCGGCTCCAACAGTAACAGAACTTGGTTCCGACTTAAAACTTTTGCCTGATGGAGAGCTGATGGTAGTCTGCACCAATAATGTGCGGCTGGCTTTCGATTTGTTGCTAACCGATGCCTGTACGGCTACCGTAGCCTTTTCGTGGCTGGCTTCAGGCGTTGTGATGAAAACGCCGTAGCGGTCGAGCTGCGTTTGAGCGACTGTAAAGAGTTCCACATGGCGATAGATGCCCGCGCCTGTGTACCAGCGCGAAGCCGGTTGCACGGTATTATCGGCTTTGACAGCCAGAATATTGGCTTTGCCGTCGAAAGTGATGTAGTCGGTTAAATCGTACACAAGAGGTACATAGCCAAAGGGATGATGTCCCAGCAGATGCCCGTTAATCCACACATCGCTGTTGGCCATTATGCCGCCAAATTCGACGAAAACACGCTTCCCAGAATCGGACTTGGGCAGAGAAATAGTTTTGCGGTACCAGCCAATACCGGCGGGCAGGTAACCGCCTCCGCGCTTGGTGATAGCGTTCTGGTCGTAATCGCCTTCGATGCTCCAATCGTGCGGAACGTCGAGTTTGCGCCAGTTGCTATCGTCGAAATTGACTAATTGTCCGTTTTCGACATCCCCCAGATGGAATTTCCAATCTTTATCGATGCCGGTTATCTTGCGGACATTCTGGCCATTGGCCGGAAAACATAAAAACAACAAAATTAAAACGCCAACAGACATGTAAGCTGCTCTGTTAAAAATGTTTAAGGACTTCATGATAATTAGTTTTATGTGTAAATTACAGATGATTTATATTAAAAGCAGTTGAAATTAGAAACTTATTTGCTAATTCGCATTATGATAGGTGATGAAAAAAAACGATGTGATAAAAAATACATGAAAAAGTACGATTTTACATAAAGTTTCAAGTTCAAAGTTAGAGGCGGGTTTAAAACCCGCCCGTACACAATTCTCAATTCAAAAGTAGGGTCGTGGCGTTCCGCGACCTAATAATGTCATTTGATTGGTTAGGAGATTGCGGGTCGGGGCCCGCAATGACAAACAGGTAGGGTAACTTGCACCAAACGAGAATTAATTACTCCGTGAAAAACTCCGTGTTTAAAAAATTCTCTACCTCAAACTTTAAACCTTGAACTTGAAAATTTTAATCGTTTATAATTTTATGGTCTTACAATAAAGTATTACTTTTGTGCCTGTTTAATTTATTAACGTATATCACAAAAAAGTTATGAATATTTCGCACATCGAGCATCTTGGAATTGCTGTAAAAAGCATCGAAGAAAGTCTTCCCTATTACGAAGGCGTTTTGGGTTTGAAATGTTACAACATCGAAGTTGTAGCCGATCAAAAAGTGAAAACTGCTTTTTTTAAAGTAGGTCAAACAAAAATCGAATTATTGGAGCCAACCAGCCCCGATAGTACTATTGCAAAATTCATCGAGAAAAAAGGCGAAGGCATCCATCACCTTGCATTCAGCATTCAGGACGGTGTAGCCAATGCCTTGGCCGAAGTGGAAGCTAAAGGCGTTCAGCTGATTGACAAGGCTCCACGTGCTGGCGCCGAAGGCTTGAGCATTGCATTCCTTCACCCCAAATCAACATGCAGCGTACTGACCGAATTGTGTGAAACTCCCCAATAATCAGCAAATTCGTTAATTTGCTAATTAGCACATCAGCACATTGAAAGTATAAATTATAAACAAAAATACAAAAAACATGAGCCAACTTGAAAAAGTAAAAGAGCTTATTGAACTTCGGGTAAAAGCCCGTTTAGGCGGTGGCGAAAAAAGAATCGAAGCTCAACATGCGAAGGGTAAATATACTGCGCGCGAACGTATAGCTCTCTTATTAGATGAAGGAAGTTTTGAAGAGTTTGATATGTTTGTAGAACACCGTTCTACGAACTTTGGAATGGAAAAACAAAAATTTCTGGGCGATGGCGTTGTTACCGGTTGCGGCACAATGGGCGGACGCTTAGTTTACGTGTTTGCGCAGGACTTTACAGTAATAGGCGGTTCGTTGTCGGAAACGATGGCGCAAAAAATTTGTAAGGTGATGGATTTGGGAATGAGAATGGGAGCGCCGGTGATTGGTATCAACGACTCGGGTGGCGCCCGTATTCAGGAAGGTGTGAACGCACTTGCCGGCTATTCCGAAATTTTCCAGCGCAACATATTGGCATCGGGGGTTATTCCTCAAATATCGGCTATTTTCGGCCCTTGTGCCGGAGGAGCGGTGTATTCGCCTGCCTTGACCGACTTCATTATCATGCTCGAAGGAACTTCATACATGTTCCTCACCGGGCCAAAAGTGGTGAAAACAGTTACCGGGGAAGATGTAAGCCAGGAAGATTTGGGTGGCGCTTCGGTGCATACCACCAAATCGGGCGTAGCTCAGTTCTCTGTGCCGAACGAAGATGACGGTATCGAACTCATTAAAAAATTATACAGCTTCCTTCCTTCCAACAACATGGAAGAAGCTCCACGTGTAGAATGCAACGACCCGGCAGCGCGCATGGATGATTTGTTGAACGACATCATCCCCGACAATCCGAACAAAGCATACGACATGTACGAAGTAATAGGCGCTATTGTTGATAACAACGGCGAATTTTTGGAAGTTCACGCCAATTATGCTAAAAATATTATCGTTGGTTTTGCCCGTCTGAACGGACAATCGGTGGGTATCGTAGCCAATCAGCCACGTTATATGGCCGGTGTTCTGGACATCAACGCTTCGCGTAAAGCAGCGCGTTTTGTACGTTTCTGCGATGCCTTCAACATTCCGTTGGTAACCTTGGTGGACGTACCCGGTTTCCTTCCCGGAACAGGACAGGAATATGGCGGCGTAATTACTCATGGAGCCAAATTGCTGTACGCTTACGGCGAAGCAACTGTGCCTAAAGTAACCGTTACCTTGCGCAAATCGTATGGCGGTTCTCATATCGTGATGAGCTGTAAACAACTTCGCGGAGACATTAACTACGCATGGCCAACAGCCGAAATTGCCGTGATGGGAGCCGATGGCGCTGCGGAAGTGCTGTATGCCAAGGAAATCAAAGCCGAAACCGATCCTGCAAAACAAGCAGAGGTGGCCGAAGCCAAGAAAGCCGAATACAACAAGCTGTTCTGCAATCCGTACAATGCTGCCCGTTATGGATACATTGATGATGTAATTGAACCTCGTAATACCCGTTTCCGTGTGATTCGCGCTTTGGAGCAATTGAGGACAAAAAGGCAAACGAATCCGGCTAAAAAACATGATAACTTACCACTGTAATTTATTGGTGTAAAAGAAAGGAAATTATGAGCAATACAAAAAATGATATTCCGGCAGATGTTTTAGCAGCTATTGCTATGGCATTGTATGATATTCAGGATGAAGTTCACGACCCCGAAAGCAATGTGCTTACACTAAAAAGAGCGCCTCAGGCTTATTTGCCCTGGTGCGATAAAATATTCGGTATGTTGCAAAATCCAAACAAAAAGTAAAAAACATTCGTATGAAACAATTCAAATATAAAATTAACGGCAAAGAATATGAAGTTGCTGTTGACAAAATAGAAGACGCTCAAGCGAAAGTAACCGTTAATGGAACTTCGTATGATGTGGAACTGGAGAAAAAGGAAGTGGAAGAATCTGCTCCTAAAATTCAGCGTCCTGTTGCATCGGCATCAGCAGCCAGTCAACCGGCAGGTTCTACCGCCGGAAACATCAAGTCTCCGCTACCGGGAATCATCATCGACATTAAAGTAAATGTGGGCGATGAAGTAGCAAAAGGACAAACAGTTGCCATTCTCGAAGCGATGAAGATGGAAAATAACATTGCCGCTCCGCTAGCCGGAAAAGTAACGGCTATAAACGTTGCCAAAGGAGATTCAGTTCTCGAAGGCGTTGTTATTTTGGCGATAGGATAAATTTCCCTTTCGATAGTTATATAAATGGTTGTCTCACGCAAGTGGGGCAACCGTTTTTTTGGGGGTAGGGGCGAAATATCTTTCGCCCTTAAATTTTTGATACAGTTTCACGAGACAGCAAATACGAGAATTGGGCGAAAACTATTTCGCCCCTACAAATATTGAATTTAACTCTTAACCTTCCTCAATTCAATCCTGAACGTGGCGCCGATGCCTGTTTCGGAGGATTTGACGTATATTTTGCCTTTGTGGTAGGATTCGATGATGCGTTTGGCGAGCGACAATCCCAATCCCCAACCGCGGGCTTTGGTGGTGTATCCGGGTGAGAATACGGTTTTGAACTTCGATTTTGGGATTCCTTTGCCGGTGTCGGCAATGTCCAGATAGATGAGGGACGAGCCTTCGGTGATGCCAAATGTAATGGAACCTTTGCCTTCCATGGCATCCACCGCATTTTTGGTTATATTCTCAATCACCCAGCTGAATAGCGAACTGTTCAGGCGCACAAATACGGGGTTGTTGGGGAAAGCAAAGGAGAAGTTTACCTTCTTCGATATGCGGTTTTCGAGGTAACTGATGGATTGCCTCACAACATCCCGCAGTTCCACTACATCGGGAGAGGGGGAGGAGCCGATTTTGGAGAAACGCTCGGCTACAACCTCCAGCCGGTTGACATCTTTCTCCATTTCGCGGGCAATGCTCGATTCGGGGTCTTTCAGTTTCAGGTATTCGGTCCATGCTATTAGCGACGAGATAGGCGTACCCAATTGGTGGGCGGTTTCTTTCGACAGGCCGACCCATACCTTGTTTTGCTCGGCTTTTTTGGTGCTCAACAAGGCGAGGAAAGAGGTCAGTATGAATATGGCCAAAACGCCGATTTGTATATAGGGAAATACCTGAAGTTGTTTCAAAGTATAGGAATCGTCGTAATATACATACTGCTTAAACGATTCGTTATCAATAACTATCGGGCTGTGGCTATTCTTAAACCGGATAACCTTTTTGGCCAGAAAAGCCGAATCGTCCTCTTCGGGAAGTTTGATGTTGGTATAAGCCATCACATGATCGCCCGAATCGCATAATATCACCGGAATGGTGGTATTCCCCTCCAGAATATGCAATATCAGGTTCATATCGGTGGCGTCGTTTTCGGTGGCGACAAGGCGGGTAGCTTCGGCCCACAATTCTATTTTCTGCCGTTCTTCTTCGGATAAGTCTTCAACCAGATAATTGGAAACAACGAGCGAACTTATAGCTATAATAATAGCAATGCATACGAATATGTATTTGAAAAGGTCGTTATGTTCTGAGAATTTCATATTCTACAAACGTATATTTAGGCGTTTTATTTTAATAATTAACCACGGAGTAGGGGCAAACCTATGTGTCTGCCCAAATTATGGGGGCGAACACGCAGGTTCGCCCCTACAAACTGTGTATCTGGTCGTGGCACGCCACGTCTCTACAAACTTTAAACCTTGAACATGGAACTTTGAACTATAAACTCATTCAACCAATTCCATCTCCGGGAAATCTGCTTTCAGTTTATCTGTCAATTCGCTGTTTTTGGGTGTTAGCAGAATGTCCTGCGTATCTTCCGTAATTTCTACCGATATGCGTTTGTATTTTGGATGCGAGGCTATTAGCTGGTCGCCTTTTTTACACGGAATGCTGTATTCTCCTTTGTCGCCGGTAAAGGTTTTTGTTGGCGTTCCCTGTATCTCTATCGTTGCCTTGACTACTGCATTTCCGTTTTCGCGGTTGGTAACTTGTCCGGTAACTATTACAATACCGGTATCTTCTTTTGTTTTGGCGGCGTGTCCAAATTGTTTGTCCAGAAAGTACGAGACAACAAGCAATACCAGCATCAATGCGCCTAATTTCCCTTTCATAATCTGATTGTTTTAAATGTAAATATTCATTGTTTCTTACTTGCTAGATAAAGCTTTTCAAGAAATTCCATAAAAATAAGCGCTTTTTTTGTCATCTTTGATAAAAAGCATGTAGTTTTGTGAGAAATTGAAGATATAAAAATTTATACCGCTTTTCGTGAGCGATAACAGAATCGGTTATAGTTGAAATTTTTTAAGACAAATAAGGCAGATTATACAGACGAGGAATTATTGCTTCGTTACAAGGAAACAGGTAAGACCGAATACTTTGGCGACCTGTACAACCGGTATATTCCGCTGGTATATGGTCTTTGCCTGAAATATTTGCAGGATGCCGACAAGGCTCAGGATGCCGTTATGGAGATTTTTGAAAACCTGTTGACGAAAGTTTCGGGTTACGAAATCAAGGTGTTTAAAACCTGGCTTTACAGCGTGGTGAAAAATCACTGCTTCCACCTGTTGAAGGAAAATAAACGCGAAATTTCGATAGATTTCGATTCGCAGTTTATGGAATCGGACGATGTTTTGACTCTATTGGATGAAGGAACAGATGATGAGCGTGAAGCCGTTTTGGGCAAGTGCCTCGAAAAATTGCCCGAGCCGCAGAGAATAGCTATTGCTAAATTCTTTTACGAAGAGATGTCGTATGTGGAAGT
Organism: Viscerimonas tarda; assembly: GCF_054601255.1. NCBI lineage: Bacteria > Pseudomonadati > Bacteroidota > Bacteroidia > Bacteroidales > Dysgonomonadaceae > Viscerimonas > Viscerimonas tarda. Next base: position 18,175 of record NZ_BAAHWV010000007.1, read on the forward strand.
CTCGGAATGGACGGGCTATAGCTTGAAGGCTGTGAAGAGTTACATCCAAAACGGGAAACGCAACCTCAAGATTTGTATCGAAAATAATATAAAGGAATGAGCTTACTGAATTACATAACTGGTTTACGAAAAGGGAAAGATGCCCATTGCACCGAAGTTGAGGCGATGCGCGACCCGTTTCTGGCAGAGGCTATCGAAGGATACAATTCGGTGGCAGGCGACCATGCATCGCGGATTGCCGGTATGCAGAAGCAGATTTCGGGACGCAGCAGGCAGCGGAAGACGGCTTTTTGGTTGTCGTCGGCGTGCTCTGTGGCGGCAGTAGCCTTGTTTATCATTTACCTGACCGTGTGGAATAAGCCCTACGGCGCCGGTTATGCCGACACCGAAATACTGTACGTGTATCTGCCCGAAGATTACGATATGGAGAAAAAAGTACTGGACTATAACCTGCCGCCGAATGTGGAGGTAGAGGATGATTTGTTCGCTCAGGTTGTGGAGGTTGATATATACGTCCCCGAGGATTATGTGGAAAAGAAGAAGAGGGAAAGCCGCAACAACGAAAACGCCGGAAGCATGGACGAAAAGCAATTGCCGGTTACCATTTCAAACCTTGACGAACTGTTTGCGCCCGATGAGCCGATAGATATTTATCTGCCCGAAGTCTATGAATCGAAAGAAAAACAAACTGCCACGCCTAAAGTCAAAATAGATAACATTTTGTATTAAAAATCCGGTTTTAACAAGAGTATAGTGTATCTTTGTATCCGTAAAGATAACCGGAGCATGTCGAAGAAAAAGTTTTATGTAGTTTGGAAAGGAGTGAATCCCGGCGTTTATGACGATTGGGACAAGGCCAAAGCACAGGTTATGGGATACGAAGGCGCTGTGTATAAATCCTTTCCATCGAAGGAAGAGGCCGACAGGGCGATTGATGACAATCCGTATAACTACTTCGAGAAAAAAGACAAATCACCCACTTTGAACTATAAAAACAATCCGGCGGTAATACAGGAGAGCCTGGCGGTGGATGCGGCATGTAGCGGTAATCCGGGTTTGCTCGAATACCGTGGGGTGTATCTTAAAACAGGTGAACAGGTTTTTCATCAGGGGCCTTTTGAGCAGGGCACAAACAACATCGGCGAATTTTTGGCGATAGTACACGGACTGGCGCTGCTGAAGCAAAAGCAGTTGTCGATTCCGCTCTACTCCGATAGCGCCAATGCCATTAAATGGGTAAAAGAAAAAAAGTGCAAGACAAAATTGGAACGAAAGCCCGAAAATCTTTCGCTGTTTTACCTGATTGAACGCGCCGAAAAATGGTTGCACGAAAATACCTATACCACCCGTGTACTGAAATGGGAAACGAAAGTCTGGGGCGAAATACCTGCCGATTTCGGACGAAAATAAAACAAATTACGAGAAAATAAAAAATGGTTTATACACTAAAGAAGGTATTTTACAGGGGAGACAGATTTTTTTATGTTCTCCGAAACAGTAACATAAAAAAATGGGGATCGCTGTTATTTAAATCTAACTCACAAATATTGTACGAGACGATTATTCTCAAGAATGAAGGGAATGACAAATACCGGAAAGAGATTGACTTTTTGCAAGAGGAAGGAAAAATCAGCGTATTTTCGTATAAAAAGCTCAAACACTTAGGGGCTATGGTTTCGGGATACGATGCGGAAAAAAACCTGCCATACGTTATGCATAAACACCGAAGGCTCTATTTCCCAATCACATGGACGGAGGCGAAAGTGCGGAAAAGCTATAAAGATTTTATAGAAAATGAAAATATTTTAGGTGGAGGTTACCTGGAAAAATCACCCCATCAATACCAAACCGAAACGTTTCGCATTAAAGCGGGCGATATACTGTTGGATGTGGGATGTGCCGAAGCTTTGTTTGCTTTGGATGTTATTGATAAGATAAGAAAAGTGTTTTTATTTGAATCGAACCCTCTTTGGTTCGCTGCCTTAAAAGCGACTTTTGAAGGAGAGATTGCTTCGGGTAAAGTGGTGTTGATAGAAAAATATGTAGGCGACGAAGATACGGATACAGCAACAACGCTCGACTCTGTTTTGAAGAAGGAAGTTTATGAAAGTTTGTTTATAAAAATGGATATAGAAGGCGCTGAACCGGCAGTAGTGAAATCGTGCGAAAATTTGATGAAAACCGGCAAAGATATTCGCTTTAGCTGCTGTACTTATCATAAACACAATGATGCAGCGCTGTTGAAATCTATTTTTGAAGCGAACAACTATCAAACGGAATTTTCGGAGGGTTATATGTTGTTTACCAGAGATGGCCTGATGCGCTATCCTTTTTTCAGGAGAGGGATTATCCGGGCATCACACAAAGAGGCTCCTGCCGGTTTCGGACGAAAATAAAACTAACGAGCTATGACAAAGATTGATGCATTTAAGGGCTTTACACCCGCAACCATTCAGTTCTTCAAAGATTTGGAAGCGAACAACTATAAGGAATGGTTTGAAGAACATCGCGGCGTATATGAAAAGGAATTGCTGAACCCTTTCAAGCAATTGGTAACGGCTTTGTCTCCGGTAATGTATAATATCGACCCGCGCTTCGAGCTTCGCCCGCACCGGGTACTGTCGCGCATATACCGCGATATTCGGTTTTCTAAAAATAAATCGCCCTACAAAAATCACATGTGGATGACTTTCCAAGCGCCTGTTCAGGCTTGGGAAAATTATCCGGGGTTTTTCATGGAACTCAGCGCCGAAGGGTATAATTATGGCATGGGTTTGTACATGGCCAAGAAAAAAGTAATGGACGACTTCAGAGACCGGCTCGAATACGATGCGGCTGAATTTGAAAAGAATACCCAAAAGAATGTGCTGGAACGAGGATTCCAGATTTGTGGCGAAGACTATAAAAAGCCTTTGGAAAACAATCTCCCGGTCTGTTTTCAGCCATGGTATCAGAAGAAAAGCGTGTATGTATGGAAAACGCTCCCCATTGGAGACGAGGTTTTCGGCCCGCATTTTGCCGATGTGCTGCGCGAGGATTTTGAGGCGCTGACTTGGTTGTATAATTTTATGAAAGAAGAATAAGAATAATATGCTGATGTGCTGATGTGCTGATTGGCGCGAAGCGACAATAAAAGCGTTGTCGTCTCTACTTGTAACTTAAAACTAAAACATGATTTCTTTTCCAAATGCAAAGATAAACCTCGGTTTGAACATTGTTTCAAAGCGGGAAGATGGTTACCACAACCTCGAAACTATTTTTTACCCGATAGCTATTCGGGATGCGCTCGAAATAGTTCCGGCAAAAGATGGCAGGGATAGTTTTATTGAGGCGGGAATGAAAGTGGGGGTGCCCGCCGGAAACAACCTGGTGATGAAAGCCCTTCATTTGATACGGGAGCGTTACTCCATTCCGCCCTTGGAAGTGCATTTGCTCAAGAAAATTCCTTTTGGCGCCGGTATCGGAGGCGGGTCAGCCGATGCATCCTTTATGCTTAAATTGCTGAATACTACCTACAATCTGGCTATTTCGGATGATGAATTGGCCGGTTTAGCGGTTAAACTGGGCGCCGATTGCCCCTTCTTTATCTATAATCGCCCCATGTTTGCCAGTGGAATAGGGGAGGTGTTGGAAGATGTGCAGCTATCCTTGGCAGCTTATTCCATTGTGCTGGTCAAGCCCGATGTGCATATTCCTACCCGGGACGCTTTTGCACTGGTCAAGCCACAGCAGCCCGAAATATCTTTAAAGGAGATTATCAAACGCCCTGTGCAGGAATGGAAAAACCTGATGTTCAACGACTTTGAAAAGAGTATCTTTCCCAACTATCCGGTTATTGAAACCATCAGGCAGCAACTTTACGATTGCGGCGCTGTCTATGCATCCATGTCGGGTTCAGGTTCGTCGGTGTATGGTATTTTTGAGGGAACGCCGGATATTGCGGCTGCATTTCCTGCGAATAGTTTGGTGGTTAGGGTGTAGGGGTTTAACCACGGAGTAATTCGTCTGAACCACGATTTTTACAAGATTAATAAGATTTACAAGATTTTTATTGTAGGGGCAGACCTGTGTGTCTGCCCTGAGAATTTTGTGTTGCGACCATAATAATGGTTAGTGGTTAATATTCAAAGTTCAAGGTTTGCACCAAACGAGGGCAGACACATAGGTCTGCCCCTACGACTTTAAACGTTTACAGACGTGGCACGCCACGTCTCTACAAACTTTGAACTTGAAACTTTGAACCCTACTCAAACCGTATCGACTTAACGGGCGATATTTTTGAGATAAGGTAGGAGGGGCCTATCATCATCAGCAACGAGACGAGGAAGGTTCCCGCATTAATTAATACGAGGTAGAGCAGATTCAGGTCGATGGGCATTTCGGATATGTAATAGACTTTGGGGTCTAAACTTATCAGGCCGAATTGTTTCTGGATAAAGCAAATGCTCAAAGCTATCAGGTTGCCCCAAAACATTCCCCTGATTATCAGGAACGAGGACACATAGAGGAAAACCTTTCGTATATTCACATTGCTTGCCCCCATTGCTTTCAGGATACCAATCATATTGGTTCGCTCCAGAATCAGTATCAGCAGGCCCGAAATCATGGTAAAACCCGATACGGCCAGCATCAGGATAATAATCACCCAAACGTTCATGTTAATCAATTCCAGCCAGTTGAATATGGTTGGGTTCATTTCTTTCACCGACCGGCAGAGGAATGCGCTGCCCTGCCTGTCGCGGTAAGCGGCCATGTCGAAGAACATGTCTTGCTGTACATCGTCCAGCTTGTCGAAGTCGTTCAGGAATAGTTCGATACCGCTCACTTCATCTTTTTCCCAGGCATTCAGTCTTTGTACGATAGCCAAGTCCGTCAGTACAAACAGTTTGTCGTAGTCCGAAAAATTGGTCGCATAGATTCCCTTAATCCTGAATTTTCGGAATTTGACAGGCTCCTGTATAAAATAGCTGATGAACGAATCGCCCGGTTTTAGTTGTAGCTTGTCGGCGATGTATTTCGATATAATGGCGCTGTTTTCGGTGGCCGTGTCCGATTGCTGCAAAATACTACCTTCAACCATGTTCTGTTCAAAGAAGTTCCAGTTGTAATCTTTATCAATACCCTTAAAAACAACCCCTTGAAAATCGTTGTCGGTTTTTATAATTCCGGGTTTGGTAATAAACAGTTCGGCATGTTTAATGTATTCTCTGTCTCTTAAATCGTTCAGGATGGAATCGTTAACGCAAATGGGATGGGTTTCGTACGAAGTGTTATTGTCGAAACTGGTTATTTGTATATGGGAACTGAATCCCACCACTTTATCCCTGATTTCTTTCTTGAAACCAACGACTATGCAAACCGACAAAACCATCGCCGCCAGTCCGAGGGCTATGCCGGCAATAGCGATTTTGATTGCAGGGGAAGAAACTTTTTTATCCTTATCTTCGTTAAAATGAATGCGTTTGGCGATAAATAATTCCAGATTCATGCAATAGCAGGCGTTTTGTTAATTGCTGCAAAGATAAACAATAAAATTCAAAGTTTCGAGTTTTAGTCTTAAACCACGGAGTAATTCGTTAAGGCAGGGTCGTGGCGTGCCGCGACCAAAATACTCCGTGAAACTCTGTAGGGCAAACGCATGAAAAAATTTACTATTACTGTTACGGATGAGCTTCCTCCCTTTGGTCGGAATGACTCGCCTGTTAGTGGTTTAAGGGATGAGAAAGTGGCGGCGAAACCGCCACTTTCTCATCCCCTCTCCCCAAAAGGAGACTGTCATTTCGAGCGTAGCGAGAATTGGAAATAGACGTAGTCAAATCCCTGCTCATATCAGCAACTTTACCGAAAGGTATAAGCAGTAAAATTTTTCATGCGTTTGCCCTGGAAACTCTGTGGTTAAACGATAAAACTTGAAACTTTTATACTACCTTTGCAATTTGTATAACATAAGAATGAGTAAATTATTTGTCCGCATACTGGTTTGTTTGCTATTTGTTCCGTTTGTTGCTAGTGCGCAAAATGGGGAAGAGGTGTTTCGTTTTCTGAATCTCCCAACCTCTACGCATATCAATGCTTTGGGCGGTAATAATGTTTCGCTGGTCGATAACGATATATCGCTGGTTTTCCACAATCCGGCGCTGCTTGGCGAGGAGATGAATATGAATCTCAACCTGAATTATATGTCTTATATTGACGACATTAGCGCCGGTAGCGCGATATTTGGCAAAACCCTCTCTCCGATAAGTACCTTTGCCCTTGGGATGAGTTACCTCGATTACGGCAGTTTTAAACGTACTTCTGCCGATAACATAGCATCGGGTGAGTTTTCGTCCAAAGACATTGTTCTTAATGGCATATACAGCAGGGATTTAACCCCTTATTTGCGGGGAGGCGTAACGGCTAAATTTATCTATTCATCCTACGAAGAATACACATCAACGGCTATTGGCTTCGATTTGGGGCTGAGCTATTACAATGAAGATCGCTCCTTTTCGGCAGGCTTAGCCCTTAAAAATATAGGTACACAGTTGTCGGCTTACGACGAAAAAAGGGCAAGATTGCCTTGGGACGTTCAGCTGGGGTTGACAAAAAAACTGGCAAATGCTCCTCTTCGCCTCTCCCTCACAGGGATGTATCTCACACAGTGGAACTTTGACAAGATAAACGAAGCAAACGGAATAGAATCGACCGGCGATAATTTCACCAAAACATTTTTCAAGCATACGGTGATAGGAGTCGATATTTTACCCTCCCAGAATATGTGGATTGGCGTTGGTTTCAGCCCAAAAATAAATGCCGACCTGAAGTTGCAAGAGGGCAATAAATGGGGCGGATTCAATGCCGGAGCCGGATTTAATATCAAAAAATTCAAGCTGGGATTCTCGTTCGCACAGTATCATCCATCGGCAACCTCCTTCCACTTTAGTTTATCTACCGATTTGTCAATGTTTTAAGGATGCAAATATTATAAGTTCTGTGATCTTTAATATCTGATATTATTACTACATTTGTAACTCAGTTAATGGGGATGAAAACAAATAATATATGGATATGAAACTGTTCTTGGCGTCATTTTTTGCAAAAGACATCGCAAAATTGTTTGAAAACTTTGCAAACGTGGAACTTAAAGGGAAAACTGTAACTTTTATTCCTACGGCAAGCAAAGTCGAAAAAATGGCTTTTTATGTCAATTCAGGCAGGAAAGCGCTTGAAAAATTGGGTTTAATTGTTGATGAACTTGACGTTTCAACAGCAACGCAAACGGAAATTTCCGGCAAATTGCAAAAAAACGATTTTATCTACATTACAGGCGGAAATACTTTCTTTTTGTTGCAGGAATTGAAAAAATCGGGCGCTGATAAACTGATTGCAGAGCAAATAAACACAGGGAAAATTTATATCGGAGAATCGGCCGGCTCTGTGATTATGTCGCCGAATATCGAATATGTCAGATTTTTAGACGATACGAAAAAAGCGCCTGAGTTGGAAAGCTTTGACGGCCTGAATGTTGTAGATTTTTACACATTGCCGCATTATACAAATTTTCCGTTCAAAAAAGCCGTAGAAAAAGCCATTGCCGAATATGGAAATACGCTTGATTTACGCCCAATCAGCAATGCGCAGGCAATTTTGGTTGATGGTGAGAAGGTAGAAATCATACAAAAATGAAAGAACAGATACGAATAATTTTCAACCTGCCTACCAAATCAACTCATTCTCCGAAACAATCATATCCATTTTAATGTCGTGATTGTCGGATGGTATCGTGTCGAGTAGCTGAAAATCGAAGCAGACGCCTATTTTGGGCGCTTTTATTTTGGCCAGGAAGCGGTCGTAATACCCTTTTCCCCGTCCCAGACGATTCATTTTCCGGTCGAAAGCCAGGCCGGGGACTATTACCAAATCAATTTTGTTGTAGTCTGTGAAATCCGTTCCGGCAGGTTCTTTGACGCCTAAAGCCGAGGTTTCATAATTTTCATTGGCGTTGTATGCCCTGAAAATCAAATTACTCCCCGACACAACGGGCAGGAAGAAGTTTTTTTCGTTGCACCATCTTGCTATAAAAGCCGGGGTGGAGACTTCATCTTTCAGGCTGTTGTATATAAAAAGAGTTGTGGCCGATTGAAATATGCCGGTTATTTCCAAAACGGAGAATACTTCTTCCGATTTTTCCTGTAAGCAGGCCAGGGGATAGTTTTTTTTGAGGGCTGCTATTTCCTGCCTTAACGCATCTTTTGTGGGTTTCTTTTCCAAAATCGGGCTACTCTTTATTGTAAGATGAGGCTTTGATACTTTCGGGAAAAGCTTTTCCGGTTTCAATCAGGCTGACTGCTTTTTTCAGTACAATATCATTGGTTAGCAATGTCTGGTAATATCCTTCATCGCCAAACAGGTTTTTGATAATGTAGGCTTCCAGTTGTGTTTGCATCAAATGACTCGATTCCGAAATGAGGTAGGGCCTTTGCCGCACACCTTTACTATCGGCATAACTAACCAGGTTCATCACCAGATTCTGGCGTTTGAGAAACTCAGATAAAGCAGTCCAGTCGGTATATTTGCTTAATTTGGAGCGGTTTTGGTCGGTGTAACTGAATGCATATTCGTGAATCAATCCCGAATTGGCCAGTTTGGTGTAGTACGAATTAACACCGCTCGTATCTCTGGGTATAAATATATCGGGCATGATTCCGTGATTGCCATATACAGGCCTTCCGCCTGCCGTATGAAACAGCGGATAGTTGTCCAGTTTAATGCTGTCCTGGAAGTCGAATTCACCTCGCAGGTAACGCCGCATCAAATCCTGATTGTAATCGTCCGAATTACCTTTTTCGTAGGCCTTTTGGGTGCATCTGCCCGAAGGGGTGTGGTAACGGGCGATGGTTAGCCGTAGCGCCGATCCGTCTTTGAAATCGCGTTGTCCCTGTACCAATCCTTTCCCAAAAGAATGCCGTCCGAGGATTAATCCTCTGTCGTTATCCTGAATAGCTCCGGCAAAAATTTCACTTGCCGAGGCGCTGCCTTCGTCTATCAGTATAACAAGCTGATCTTTTTTGCAGGTGCCCGTACCGTTGGCATAACTATCCTGACGGGGAAATGACCGCCCTTCGGTATATACAATCAGCTGTCCTTTTTCGAGAAACTCGTTAATCATTTCCACGGCGGCGCCTAAGTAACCGCCTGTGTTTTGGCGAAGATCGATTACAAAAGAGTTGCAGCCTGTGCTTTTTAGTTTCGAGATGGCCGATATAAATTCGGGGTAGGTTGTGCTACCGAATTTACTGATTTTTATGTAGCCTATTTCGTTTTTTATAACATACGAAACGTCCACGGTATTCACCGGAATATCGCCGCGGGCAACCTGAATATCCACTATCCCATTGTTTGAATATCGTTTGATGCCGAGTTTGACGTTGGTTCCTTTTTTACCGCGAAGACCACGCAATACATCATCGTTTGTAATTCCTACTCCCGCATAAAGGCTGTCGTTCACAAACACAATCCGGTCTCCGGCCATGATTCCGGCTGCCTCCGAAGGCCCCCCCGATATGATGTTCATAACCACAATGGTATCTTCTTTCAACATAAATTGTACTCCTATTCCGCTGAAATGGCCTTCCAAATCGTCGCCGATTATTTCCATGTCCTTGGCCGAAATATAAACGGAGTGAGGATCTAAGCCCGCAATGAGGGCAGGTATCGAGTTTTCTACCAGCTTCTGAATATCAACCGTATCAACATACGATTCGCTTACATATTCCAATACGGCTTCGAGCTTGTTGCCCCGGTTGAAGAGGCTTCCCCGCGCACTAAAGTTGGCGAATATGTTGCCAATTACGATACCAATGGCTACGCCAAAGGCAATCCACAACGGCATCCATACCGACGATTTTTTCTTATTATTGTAATATCCCATTAAAACAATAAATATGTTTGTTATTAAATCTTCATATCAATAAAAACTACTTCAATGCCGGCACGTTCCAGTAATTCGCAGCCGTCTGCTTTTCGGTAACTCTCGCTATACACCACCCGTTTGATGCCTGCCTGTATGATTAGTTTTGCGCATTCGATGCAGGGCGAGGAGGTTACATACATTGTTGCGCCATAACTGCTGTTGTGCGAACACGCTACTTTGGTTATGGCATTTGCCTCTGCGTGAAGCACGTAGGGCTTGGTTACGCCGTCTTCGTCTTCACAAATATTCTCAAATCCCGAGGGGGTTCCATTGTACCCGTCCGAGATAATCATTTTATCTTTAACAATCAATGCGCCCACCTGACGGCGTTTGCAGTAAGAATTTTCAGCCCATACCGATGCCATCCGCAAATAGCGTGTATCCAATAATTGCTGCTTTTCTTTTTCGGTCATTACAAGTTCATAATGTAAGGGTGTTGCCTCAAAAATCTCTTTCTTCTGAGGTTGTCATTGGCTCAGGCCGATTTAGCTCAGGCTGATTTCCGCCGTTGGCTACAATTCCGCTCCGCTCCAATTGCAGGCTCCGACCCGCAATCTCCTGACAAAAGTACATGCTTTGAACCTCTGTCGGGAGATCCCGTGTCAAGCACGGGATGACAGGCTTTCGAGATAGCCCCTTACGTTTTAATTCTCAATTATATTTCGCGTCCAAAGTTACATAAATAATTATAATTCACGCGAATCAGGGCTTGAAAAATACAGGCCTCCCCCAACCCCTCCAAGGAGGGGAGTTAAAAGCCTCCACTACGGAGGAGGTTGGAGGGGGCTTTAAATCGACAATGTCTTCAGCGTTGTCATTAATCCTTCGGCCAAGGGTTTATTCTTTTTTATTGCTTTGGCAAAGGGCACATGAACAATCACATCATTCTGAATACCTATCATCACATTTCGCTGGTCGTCGTTCAGGGCGTCTATGGCGGCTGCTCCCATGCGGCTGGCAAGGATGCGGTCGCTGGCAGTCGGCGAACCTCCACGCTGAACATGGCCGAGTATGGATACGCGTACATCGTACTGCGGATATTCGTTTTTCACCCGTTCGGCCAATGCCAGGGCGCCACCTGTAATGTCGCCTTCGGTAACCAGCACAAGGCTGCTGTTCTTACTCTTTCTGAATCCGTTGGATATAAATTCTTCCAACTGGTCTTTTTCCAAAGCCATTTCGGGGATAATAGCCGCTTCGGCGCCGGTTGCGATGGCTCCGTTCAAAGCCAGAAACCCGCATTCGCGTCCCATGACTTCGATAAAGAACAGTCGTTCGTGCGATGTGGCGGTATCCCGTATTTTATCCACAGCTTCCATGATGGTATTCAATGCTGTATCGTAACCAATGGTGGTATCTGTGCCGTACAGGTCGTTGTCGATAGTGCCGGGCAGTCCAACAATCGGATAATTATATTCCTGAGCAAAAATGCGGGCTCCGGTCAGCGAGCCATCGCCACCTATAACTACCAAGGCGTCAATGCCTTCCCGTATCAGGGCTTCGTAGGCTATTTTCCGGCCTTCGGGGGTCATAAATTCCTTCGAACGGGCTGTTTTCAGGATGGTGCCGCCTTGCTGAATAATATTACTTACGGAGTTTGTCTTGAACGGAACGATTTCGTCGTATATGAGGCCTCTGTAACCACGCATAATGCCTTTCACTTCCATTCCATTGTATATTGCAGCACGGGTTACTGCCCGTATAGCTGCATTCATTCCGGGAGCGTCTCCTCCCGAAGTCAGAACGCCAATACACTTAATGTTTGCCATAACCTGATAACTTAATCTTTTAATACTACCTTAAAACCTTTTCAATCTTTATTTTTCTTATGTACTTTTCTATTTCTTCCATTTGCCACATGGGAGTAGATGTTGCACCGCATATTCCTATTGATAAGGAATCCTTTATCACATCCGGATCAATTTCGGACGGCAAAGATACGAAATATGAATTTGAATTGTACATCCGGCACTCGGCAAAAAGCACTTTTCCGTTTGAACTTTTTTCTCCGGCAACAAAAAATATCAAATCGTGCGTAAGGGCAAACTCCTTGATATTGGGAATCCGGTTGGAAACCTGCCTGCAAATGGTATCAAAATATTCAAACTTGGCGCTTGCATCCATCCGGCTTTGTATTAAGCCGATAATTTCGCTGAATCCGTCCAAGGGCTTTGTGGTTTGCGAAAACAAGCAAATATTTTTTGTATAGTCGAGCTTATCAAGGTCTTCCTTGCTCTCTATCACTATTGCGTTATCGTTGGTCTGACCGAGCAAGCCATTTACTTCGGCATGTCCTTTTTTTCCGTAAATAACTATTTGCGTACTGTTGTGCAATTCGGCTTTATACTTCGCGTTTATTTTCTTCTGCAGCCTGAGTACAACAGGGCATGAAGCATCAATAATTTCTATGTTATTTTTCCTTGCAATGCGGTAAGTTGAAGGCGGTTCGCCATGGGCGCGCAGCAGCACTTTCGCATTTTTCAGATGGGCGAATTCTTCGTGATTGATTGTTTTGAGACCCAACTTTTCCAGCCGTTCTACTTCCAGGTTGTTGTGAACTATATCTCCCAAGCAATACAACACTTCCCCCTTCGACAACTCTTCTTCGGCTTTTTTAATGGCATTGACCACGCCAAAGCAAAAACCCGATTTTTGGTCTATCTCTATCTTATTCATTTGCCGTTTCGTTATATTTATCAAGGAGCCATTGCTTCTGCTGCTCTATTGTTATGTTGGTGTTATCCAATAGAATAGCGTCATCGGCTTTCCGCAGAGGCCCTTCTGTCCGGTGTTGGTCGGTGTAATCCCGTTGTTTTATATTTTCCATCACCTGCTCGAAAGTGGTAACCGTATCACCTTTTGAACGAAGTTCGGACAGCCGCCTTTGGGTTCGCACTTCGTCCGAAGCGGTAACAAATATTTTCAATTCGGCGTTGGGAAAAACAACCGTGCCTATATCCCGTCCGTCCATCACTATCCCTTTGGCGTTGCCCATTTCCTGCTGAAGCTTTACCATTTTGTGGCGGACAAAGGGAATGGCGCTCACCTCGCTCACCTTGTTGGCAACATCCATGCCCCGTATTTCGGCCTCAACGTTCACACCGTTGAGATAGGTGTCGGCTTTCACCGAACCGGAGTTCAGCTTAAAATCAACCTTTATGTTGTCGATGTTCTCTTTCAACCGGCTTTCGTCCAGTCTGTTACCATCTCCGAAAAGATTATTCTGCAAGCAATACAAAGCCACAGCCCTGTACATGGCGCCACTGTCGATATAAATATAATTGATTGTTTTTGCTAAATCCTTAGCCATTGTACTTTTACCGCAAGAAGAAAATCCGTCGATTGCAATAATAATCTTTTTCATAAGATTCGTTCGAAATTATAACAAAACGCTAATATAACACTCTATTCACCTGCAAAGTTAAGCAATTAATACCAAGAAATTGTTGAAATGAGTGGCAAAAGTAGAAAAGTAGCCCCCCCACCCCCCTACGGGGGGTGGGGGGCTGGACTAAAACGGAAACAGCAGCGGCAAAACAACTATCATCACAACCCCAATCAGTATTTGCAGAAACAGTCCTACTTTTATGTAATCGGTAAAGGTATATCTGCCGGCTGACATCACCAGCGCATTGGGTGGGGTGGAGAACGGACTGGCAAAACACATACTGGCGGCAACCGTAACAGCAAACAGAAAAGGGTAGGGACTTACGCCCATGCTCAATGCGGCTTGCATGGCTATCGGGGTGAAGAGGACGGCGGTTGCGGTGTTGCTTATAAACATGGTGAGCAGGGATGTGCTGAAATAGATACCTGCCAACAATGCATAAGGCCCTATTGAACCCAGATTGCCTACCAAGCTGGTCGAAATAGCGGCGGCGGCCCCCGTCTTCTCGAATGCCAGCGACATGGGCATCATGGCGGCAATAAGCACCACGCTTTCCCAATTGATGTTTTTATAGGCTTCTTCCATGTTGCGCAGGCATCCGGTGATGATCATCAATATGGCGGCAACCATTACGGCGGTTACTGCCGGAACAATATTCAGCGCCATGGTGAGTACCATCAACACCATAATGGCTGCCGCTAAGGGGGCTTTCTGATCCAGCGTAATTTTCGACGCTTCTTCCAGAGGCTGACCGACTACCACCAGCGAGTCTTGCCTGTCGTCCAGATTGCTGATGTCGTTCCACGAACCTTGTACCAGCAAGGCATCACCCGAGTGCAGTTTTTGCTCTTTTATGTTGTACATTTTATATTCCTCTTCGCGCTGGATGCCCAAAACGGTAACATTAAATTCTTCCCTGAAGCGGGTTTCTTCAACCGTGCGGTTCACCAATTTGGAGTTGGGCATGATGATGATTTCGGCAATCCCCACCTCTTGAAAATCGGAAAAAGTCTTGCTCGACTTGTTGCTGCTAAGCAAAACGCAATTATTTTCGGCGACAAAGGCTTCGATATTTTTTTCGTTCCCATAGCAGTGGATAATATCTCCTTTCTCGATGAGGGTATCGGGCCCCACAGCTTCCAGCATTTCTCGCTTCTTAAACGGGGAGGAACCGGCAGATTTATCTATTTTTACGATATTGATGTCGTATTTTGTGCGGATTAGCAACTCACGCAACGATTTGTTATTCAATGCCGAATCGTCTGAAACCTGTATGCGGGACAGTTGTTGTAATTGGTATTCTTTTACCAGTTCGTTCAGCGATTTGCGGTTCTTCTTTTTACCGGAAGTGTCCTTATCGTCCTTGGATAAAAATAGTTTGCTCAAGAGAGGCAATACAATCAACCCGGCTACAATACAGACAATTCCGACCGGCGTAAAGGAGAAAAAGGACAAAGCCTCGTATCCGGCATTCTCCAATGCCTCGCTGATAACCATATTGGGCGGTGTACCAATCAGGGTGAGCATCCCTCCCATACTGCTGGCGAAGGCCAAGGGCATAAGAAACTTTTTGGGCGATATATTGGCGCTGTTGGCCATGCTGACGATAATGGGTATCATCACGGCCACCGTACCGGTATTGCTGATAAAGGCCCCGATAAAGGCCGTTACCAGCATCACCAGTATAAATAATTTGGCCTCGCTGTTGCCCGCCAGTTGAAGTATTTTGCTACTGAGCATTTTGGCCAGGCCGGTCTTAAATATCCCCGCGCCAACAACAAAAAGTCCGATCATCATAATAACAACCGGATTGGAGAATCCCGACAAGGCTTCCGATGGGGTCAGGATGCCCGACAGCATCAAGGCCAACAAGGCGCACAATGCCACCAAATCGGAGCGTACTTTTCCTCTCATGAAAAATACAGTAGCAACAATCAGGATAGCTATCGTGCTGTTTATGGGGGTAAAAAGGGTTGCCAACATAATTTATTTGCTTTATCTTTGCTTGAGAATTATTCCCGTCAGCCCCTGAAGCAATTCAAGCTGGCGGGTTTCGTTTTTTTCAAAAAGTCTCAAACACTTCGCGAATTTACAATTTTATTATTAAACGGCAAAACTCGGCTCACCAGCAAAACTGTATTTAGTGCAGGGGACGATACTTATTTATACGACGATTGTCCGTAGGACATCCATATCAATAGAAAATTAGCTTTCAAAATTTGTACCTTCAGTAATTCCGGCATGTTCATATATGGCATTATTACATGCTTCTACCAAATCCTTGATAAAATATCGTCGTCCGGGATTCCTGAAACACCGATCCAGTACCTGATACCTGATTTGGGCGTGTTTATTTGTTGCCATAGTATTTATTCTCCATTTTATTATCTACCAACAAGACAGGTTATTCGCTTTGTATTGTATATCTTCCGCTAAGGTACAAATTTTTGAGAGCAATACATAATCTATTGAAATATTTGCCTGAATATCATCACATTCGGATGTTTACCGATTCAAACAGACAAGTGTCCCAGCGCAATAACATTCACATTATCTTTGCGGGTGTAGGATGACGAGCCTGCAATGATGACGTTAAGCGAGGTGCATTGGGCGGCTTTTTCCGGCGTGAGACGGGTGAGTAATTTTTGCAAATTGTTTGCTGCCTTATCAATGGATTCGGAGGATCCGAGTTTTATTTCAAATGCCGCCCATGTTTCGTCGGGAAGTTCTACTACCGCATCTATTTCCAGTCCTGACGAATCGCGATAATGATACACTTTTCTGCATGTATTAAGCTTGTTACAAATTCAAATACGATTTTGTCGTATTCTTAAGTCATGTTTCGTATTGTTCTGAACTACGATTTTGTAAAGCACAGAGGTATGAATTGATTTGAATATGTAAACCCTTTAAAACGAAAATCATATCCCTTATAAACAACAAACAATGGACGGAATCCGAACACCGGACAAAAACATTACTCATTCTTGAGCCAAATAGTCATCATCCTGTTATTTTGATAAGAAAATCAAATTTCTTTGAAAGGTTGTTGCTTAGATAGAAAATTTCATCAACTTCCTTGCTAGCATTGGAGAATATTTTTTTAATTGTTTGTATTTCAACGCTATATAGGAAATATTTATTCTCCTTTCTGGATTTTTACTAACTCGATTTATGTTCATTAACAATTTAATCGCAAATTAAATGAACTTTAATTTGCGAACGTTGTTTTTTATTACATAGCTATAAACAATATCTGTGCTTTACTTCAAGTACAAAAAAACTAACTGATTAAATCGTTCATACCATGCTAAGTCCCAATTCTTGTTTTTCAAAGAAAGAGAAGATTGCATTCTTCCTATTTTTTCTTACATGCTTTGTTTCATTGTTAACATCCTCTATTTATATCGATAATACACATTTAGGTGTCTATGGATATGTATTTATTTCACTTATTCTATGGGGATATATTCTGCTATTCTGTTTTAAGAATGATAAGAAAATTGATTTTAACAGAACAACTATATGCTATGCCATCTTTATTATCTATATCCTGATTATAAATGTAGATAATGTAAATTTTAACATATTAAAACGTGAAAAATTTATTGTCTTGGCCTTTTCCTTTATCCATTTTGTGGCATTGTTTTCATATTTCAACCGGAATTTAGAGAAAATAGTTTCTATAATTGCCATATTTAATTCAATCTTCTTATTTTCAGCAGTTTTCCAATCCTGCTATTTCTATTTACAAATGATTGGCTTGTTGGGAAATACTCATCCTTATTTTGAGATGGGGGGTACATTGGGTAATCCGAATATCCTGGCAAACTACTTATCTCTTTGTGTCGTTTTTTCTGTTAGCTACATCCTTTTTCTAATAAAATCAATACAGAAAAAAGATAACCCTAAAGTAAGAAAAAAGATTACTTTAATTGCGTTAGGTGTTCTAATTATTTTACCTGTCATTCTTTTATGCAAATGTCGGACGGCATGGATTGCCCTGTTTATGGGAGGATTGGCAAGTTTGATTTTCAATTATCCCGCTTTCTGGAAAAGTAAGAAAGGAATTGTGTTATCGGTATTTTTGATTATATCGGGCATCTTCTTTGTTGGACAGTTATACTCTTTTAAACAGCAATCGGCTGACAGCCGTTTATCTATTTGGACGGGGATGACCGAAATGATCAAAGAAAAACCGGTAACAGGGTATGGTTATGATAGTTTTGAGAGGCTATATAATTTGAAACAAACCGAATATTTTGATCAATTACCCGCATCTGATAAGAACTATCTGGAAGGACGTTATGTTGAAGTTGCCTACAATGATTATCTTGAAATTTGCTTCGAAAGTGGAATTATCGGTTTAATATTGTTTTTATCTATCTTTGTTTTTGCTGTTTATCCTTTGTTGCGTTCACGAGGGAAGAACAATCCTAACCCGTATGCTATTGTGGCTGTTCCTGTATTACTGGCATGGCTTGTTACCGGACTTTTCAACTACAATCTGATAGCGCCCTTCAATATGCTATTTTTATCGTTTGCCTTATCTCTTATCGGGCTAACACGGCCTGTATATACTTTCAATTTGAGAAAGATAGCTGTGCTGTGTTTATTTGTACTTGTTCTTTTCGTTTTTGTAAAAGCATATAACATGTCTAAAACAGAAACTACTCTAAACGAACAGGTTAAGTCTGGAAAAGAATTTCATGGGAACTACGAAGACCTGAACAGGCAATATTCAACTTTAGAAAAAACAGGTAAGAATTTGTATTCTTATGCATTGTTTCTTCAACGATGTGGATTTAAAGATAAGAGCATCGAAAAACTGGAGGAAGCAAAAAATCTTTCTTCCAACTACAATATCTACATTGCTTTGGGACGGATGTATGGGGAAACAGGCAACTTGGATGCCGCTATTCAAAACTACCGCATTGCATCAGGAATGGTACCATATTTACTAATACCGAGGTATGAACTAACGCTTTTATTGGACAAGGCGGGCGACAAAGCAGCAGCGCTTGCAGAAGCACAATTAATTGGTGAAATACCGATTAAGGTTGCATCGAAAAAAGCAGATAATATTAAAAGACTGGCGAAGATGTATGTTGAAAAAGCCGGACATGGGAGTGATGAAGACCATGATCACGAGCATGAACATCCTCATCCCAACCATAATCGTAACCTTAAAGGAGTTAATCCTAATCTGGGGTTACACAAAAAGCATGTACACAATGCTTTTTGTAACCATCACTAATTATTCGGAAAATTCTGCGATACACGCAGAAGATATATTTATTTAAAAACACTATTTTATGAAGAAAATCTTTTTTACAGCAGCATTGCTATTCTCATTCTTATGCTCTCCGGTTGTAGGGCAAGAATCAGCGGAACAAAAAGCCGAGTTGAGAACACAGAAACAAATGGCCGAATCACCTGAAGCGGCCGGCATGAGTCAACAACTGAAGGATGACTACAAGGCTCTCCTTTACAGGATGAACCTGGAAGTGGTAAAAGCAGGACAGGATTATCCGCCCGAGTTTGAAGAATATCTCGCCAAGATCGATGATATACGCAAGCGATATAATGAACCTTTGGGCAAGGTTGTTGAGGTATCCAACAATGAGCAGGTGCATCTTGACCGCCTCAGGAAATTGAAGTCGCTTATCGAAATGACTCCGCAGCAAGAAACCGACGCCGGAAAAATACTGATGGCCGCGTCTCAGCGGAAACCGGCGAAAACCCTCGAAGGGCAAATCATGGACGTGAACGCCATGCGCCAAAAAAACACCCAACTCAGGAGGTTGTTCACTCCCCAGCAAAACAGGGTGTTGATGCAAAACGATTTCTTTTTGGAAACCCCGGAACGCGAATGTGCTGTTCAGGATTACCTGAATGGGATAAAACGGAATACCGAATTGCGGAAAGACCAGGAAACGGCGTTGAAAGAAATCATCAGGACTTATTATCGCATGGAGGATATTGCCAAATTGGAAACAGACCAGCAACATGCCGATTCCATCAAGCACGAAGCATCCCGGTTTATGTTTGAGAAACTAAATAAAATATTAGTCGAAGGACAATGGGAAGTCTATTTGGTGAATTGTAGCAAGTCGGCGGCAACAAAAGCCACAGCCCAGAAAATGAGGGTACTTAAAAAGCACGACCAATATACCGAAGAACAACTGTCGCGCTTCGATAAAGAAATATACAGTTTCATTCTGAACGAAAATATCCTGCGTCTGCGCCATAAATTTGACGAGAAGAAGTTGCAGGACGGGTTGCGCGAAATGAAAAAACTGGAACCTATGAGCTTGCGAAAAGCTTCGGCTCTCGAAAAACTGAGCGACAATGCCAAAGCATACAGGGGTACTTATCAATGGTAATAAGGAGGAAAGAAAGATGAAAAAATACCTATTTTTATTTGTCCTGCTGATGGCAGGATACGCGGCCACGGCGCAAAATACGCCGGGCACAAGCGCAAAGGCTGCGAGCAACCGCCTGAGCCAGTCCGATAAGGAAGCCGTGGGCAAGGCTCACCGCTATATGGCGGGAATGGGAGCGCCACAGAGTTACGAAAAGGCTGTCGGGATATTTGAAGGCTTGGCAGCGAGAAACATTCCGTATGCATACAATGCACTCGGCATCATGTATCGTGAGGGAAAAGGCGTGGAACAGGATATACCCAAAGCCATCGAGTATTTTGAGAAAGCTGCCAAACTTAATTATTTGTCGGCATTCTACAACCTGGGACTTATATACGCCTATACCGATGAAATTGAGCAGGATTTCGGCAAGGCTTTCGAGTATTTCCGCAAGGGCGTGGAACAGAATGAGCAGGGATGCTGCTACCAGGCCGGATACATGGCTTTTAAAGGATTGGGAACAAGCCAGAGCTACGAAAAGGCGGTAGAATATTTTGCCAGGGGAACCGAACTTGGTCGGCCGGCCTGCAAATTTATGCTCTCGGAGTGTTACGCCAACGGTTACGGGGCGCCACAGGACATGGAGAAGTCGCTGAAGATGAAAGAGGAATTGGCTGTTATTGGCTACACCCATGCCGTGCACTTCTTTGTGGAAAACAAGCAGGAAGAAACCGTACAGAGGCTGCGGTCGGAAAAGCGCGCGGCGCCGGCAGAGGAGTACAGGCGGATAGCGCCGGTCGGTTTCGACAGGCAGGATATTACCGGAGAATGGACGGGAAGCATGATTACATACGACTTCTCGGGCAAGCGCATCGAAAGGGAAGAACCTGTCGATCTGAGGATTGAGCGGACAGGAGAGCTGCTGCAGGCTGTTTGGACGCAGGGAGAAGCGGAATACCGCATGGCAGGCGTACAGAAAGACAGCCTGCTGGTTTTCGAGAATGCCAAAGGAATAGTTCTTTCGGAAAAGGAGGCTATACCTGTTGAGTGGGAAATGAAGAGCGCTTCGATTGAAATCAGGCAGGGAGCGGATGCCCCCTTGCTGGTCGGCAACCTGAAGATGTACTCGCAAACGACTATGGAACCCGGGCAGCCAACCATGATATTGATGACCCGCGCAGGATACGCGGCCAATGGCCTGGACGAATTGTCGGACGAAGTGCAGACACGCCTCGACATATCGCCCAATCCGGTGAAAGGCCATGCCAACATAAGCTTTACGCTGAAGGAAGAGGGGCCGGTAACAATCTCGCTATATACCCTGAACGGGGCCAAACTCTACGACCTGCACAGCGCCGCATATCCGGCAGGAACGCATACCTACCGCTTCGACAGCCGCCTGCAGGCAGGACAATACCTTTTGTTGCTCGAGCATAAGGGGCAGCGAAGGAGTAAATTATTAATCCAGCAATAGAAACGGAGGGAAATATGGGAAAAATAATAAAAAGATACGGTAAATACGCTATATTTGTCCTGCTGTTTCTGGTAAACATCGGAATAGAGATTCAGGATGGAGCGATAAGCGTGGAGGCTGGCGTAAAGGCCTGTGCCTACTCGAATGAGTATGATGAAATAACATTCCACTGCACCCTGTGCGGAAATGATATAAATAACTGTTCTTGTTATGGGGTTGTAATTTGTGCTTACTGCAAGCAATCAGGTTGTGATGGTCTTTGCCGGTACACTTGTAGCTATTGTGGTATGCTTTTTTGTTATGGCGATTGCCAGTTTGGTTATGGCATTTCCTGCCAATACTGCGGCAGTTTGTATTGCGACGGGACATGCGAATGGAGCCAGGCCTGCTGGTATTGCGGCGACATATACTGTTACGGCTGGTGTTTGAACACGTGTAATTATTGCGGCAGTTCGTACTGTTACGGCAGTTGCCAGAATCAGAATGTGTGCAATTATTGCGGGCAGTCGGGTTGTTATGGCGGGTGTCTGAATGTGTGCAGCAATTGCGGTCAATCGTGGTGCCAGGGCGAATGCCAGCAGGATGATTGCGGCCCAACATGCAATATTTGTGGCGGTAGCTTGGGCGGCTCGCTGAGGCGGGGGAAGCTGCGGAGCGGTAGTAGTTGTACGGGGTGTGTATGTACTGACCCTTGTGCAATGGCGAATGCAATATTGAATAACCCATCAGTAAATGCGGCCTTTAATGATGTTCATGGAAAGGTTAATCAATTGGATGAGTGGGGAATGACTGTGAGTGCAAAGTTTCTAAATCCTGATGGTACTGCGGCGAATCCCTTTTTTGTGGCGCCAACATTCGTTAGCAGCAATCTTTATACTGATGGACAGAGGACATCCATTGGCATGCAAGAGTCATGGAACAACAGTGACGGGTATTCCTTTTCAATGGTACACTCCCACCCGAACGGCGGGGAGAATGACTGTTTTTCGGTAGCAGACATATACACATTGAAAAATATGCTTAATCACTACAATAAGTACAAGCACGACCAGGATTCGCTTGCGCTGATTGACCCTGATTTTGCGGATTATTACCAGAAACAACTGAATTTTATCGAAAACAACACTTCCCTCGTAGTTATCGGCCTGGGGGCAACCTATGCTGTTACTGTGAAGGATTGGGAAGAGTTGGATAATATTCTTAGCAACAATACTGTAAATACAGCGAAAGCACAGGTGGAGATTTACAAAAGTAATGCGTATAAATATGATCACGATGCAGCTCTGTTAAAATATTTCGGTAGCGCCATTAACTTGCATAAAAGTCCGAGAGACGAACTGGACTTTAATCAGTATTACCAGCCAGACCCAAATGATTCTAAAAAAACCAAATTAATCGGATGTCCATAAAACAAATCGTTATGAAGAAAAATAAATTTTATATATTGTTATTAGCGATCAGTCATATCCTGATTTCGTGCAAATCGTCTTATACGGCAATAAACGATAAAACAATAGGAATAGTGTTTAATATGCCAAAAGGAGCAGACTCAATCAACCCTGAAACCTTGGTTAACAAATATTCGTATAAGTTTTATTGGGGCAATGGTACAGACGGTATTACAAAGAATTATCCACACAAGCCCAATATGGATTATACTTACCAAATCAATAAAGATGTAATTATCGGGTTTATCTGCTTGGAAGATCCTTATCCTTTTAAAAATGCAGAAGAAGATAGAAATCAGTTTATAAGGTCTGTGAGGTATAATACTACCAAAATAGTTCAAAAAGTAGAAGAAGAATACATTAACGGGCGTTTATTCCAGTTATGCTTTTACAAAGAACCCCAAAATAATGAGGATTGTTTTGTGTCATTCGGAAGTGACGGAACAAAGGTAAATAGAATCGGGGGTGAAATTCGTTTCCCAGCCAGCTACCCGCTGGAGGAAATCGAAAAGCAAACCACCAAAATCTTGTCAGGAATTAAATTTCAGTTTTAGTTAATCATTTATTAACCAGCAGGCTGTATGTAAGCAGCCTGCTGGTTTAAAATTGCTATTGTTATGAAGAAATTTAGATTTTGTATAGTAATTATCTGTTGCTGTTGTTTGATTTCATGTAAGTCGTCTTATACGGCAATAAATGACAAGAAAGAAGGTATCGTATTTAAATTGCCTAAAGGTGCGGCACATATAGACAATCCGAAATCCATGGAAAACCAATATTCTGGAGAATTTTACAAAGAAATATCAGGCAGGATTTTCATGTGGGATAATGTTTATCGGGTCAATGAGGAGATTGTGATAGGTTTTAAATATGTAAATCGTCGTGTTGTAGATGCTTCTGAAATGGAAAAGGAAAGGGGTTTGTTTGGATATGTAAATAAAGAGAAATCTGACGGAAAGAACTTTAAAATGAAAGACGTGATAGTTAACTCCCGGTTATTCTGGCTGTGCTTTCGTAAAGAGAAAGGCAATGATGTTGATTATTTTGTTTCATTCAAAAGCGACATGACAAAAGCAAATGGTATATGGGGGGGGATTCGTTTCCCAGCCAGCTACCCTCTGGAGGAAATAGAGAAGCAAACCACCCAAATCTTGTCAGGTATTAAGTTTAAGTTTTAGTTAATCATTTATTAACCAGCAGGCTGTATGTAAGCAGCCTGTTGGTTTAAAATTGCTATTGTTATGAAGAAATTTATATTTTGTATAGTAATTATCTGTTGCTGTTGTTTGATTTCATGCAAGTCGTCTTATACGGCAATAAATGACAAGAAAGAAGGTATAATAATCAATTTACCAAAGAATACCATTCCAATAAATCCGGACTCATTAAAGGATAAATATTCAGACCTCTTTTACAGAATACTTAATTTGCCATATCCTAGCAAGGGAACCGAAATATTTACATGGGATCATACGTTCCAAATTAATACAAATATTATCATTGGTTTTAACTGCAAAGATGGAAGAGTATATGAGAATATGGAGAGAGAAAGGAGACGCTTTGAATATGCGATTAATTCTGCTTCGGATGGAGTAAATTATAAAACGAAAGATGAAATAATTAATTCCCGTTTATTTTGGTTAGGACTCTATAAAGCAAAAGATAATGAAGAAGATTATTTTGTGTCTTTTCGGAGTGATGGTTCCAAAGTAAATCATGTATGGGGCAAAATCCGTTTCCCAGCCAGCTACCCGCTGGAGGAAATAGAGAAGCAAACTACCAAAATTTTGTCGGGTATTAAATTTCAGTTTTAGTTAATCATTTATTAACCAGCAGGTTGTATGCAAGCAGCCTGTTGGTTTAAAATTGCTATTGTTATGAAGAAATTTAGATTTTGTATAGTAATTATCTGTTGCTGTTGTTTGATTTCATGTAAGTCGTCTTATACGGCAATAAATGACAAGAAAGAAGGTATAATAATCAATTTACCAAAGAATACCATTCCAATAAATCCGGACTCATTAAAGGATAAATATTCAGACCTCTTTTACAGAATACTTAATTTGCCATATCCTAGCAAGGGAACCGAAATATTTACATGGGATCATACGTTCCAAATTAATACAAATATTATCATTGGTTTTAACTGCAAAGATGGAAGAGTATATGAGAATATGGAGAGAGAAAGGAGACGCTTTGAATATGCGATTAATTCTGCTTCGGATGGAGTAAATTATAAAACGAAAGATGAAATAATTAATTCCCGTTTATTTTGGTTAGGACTCTATAAAGCAAAAGATAATGAAGAAGATTATTTTGTGTCTTTTCGGAGTGATGGTTCCAAAGTAAATCATGTATGGGGCAAAATCCGTTTCCCAGCCAGCTACCCTCTGGAGGAAATCGAAAAGCAAACTACCCAAATCTTGTCAGGAATTAAGTTTCAGTTTTAGTTAATCATTTATTAACCGGCAGGCTGTATGTAAGCAGCCTGTTGATTTAAAATTGCTATTGTTATGAAGAAATTAAGATTTTGTATCAGGAGCCCGGGCTGTTGATGACCCGCGCCATATATCCGGCAGGAACGCATACCTACCGCTTCGAGAAACCTGTTCAGGCAATTACTTGCTTATCCTCGAACACAAGGGCCAGCGCAGAAGCAGACTGCTTATCAAACAATAACATGGAGGGATAAAAAATGAAAGAGATATGTAAAAAAATACATGAAAAGTCTTATCTTTATCCTCGTATTCCTTGTAAACATCGGAATAGAGATTCAGGATGGAGCGGTAAGCGTGGAGGCTGGCGTAAAGGCCTGTGCCTACTCGAACGAGTATGATGACTGGTCAACGGTTAACTGTTCCGCGTGCGGAATGAACGTTGACGACTGTACCTGCCGGATAGTTACAGCCTGCGCTTATTGCCGTTGGCAATATTGCAATGGTGAATGCCAGCTTGTCTGTCAATATTGCGGCGACCCATACTGTTACGGCAACTGCCAGTATCAGAACGTGTGCAGCTATTGCGGGCAGTCGGGCTGTTCGGGCAGTTGCCAGCAACAAAACGACGATTGCGGCGAAACGTGCAATGTTTGTGGCGGTAGCCTAGGTGGCTCGTTGAGACGAGGGAAGTTACGGAGCAGTTGTGTAGTGTGCGTATGTACTGAGGATGATTACAATACTGGATATTTTGCATTAACCGAAGGTCTGTTTGCGTTGTTACACCCTATAGCGGCAGCAAAATTCAGTTCCAACGCAACTAAATCAGAAAATAAAGCCAATGAATATGAGTTGCGAAACAAAAAAAAAGGAGAATTTGATGCTTTTAGACATGCTTATTGGTGCGCCCTCAATGTTGTAAGTGAAAATGAAACTTTAGCACGTCAAGCAGGATATGCACACGAAAATACCCCAACTGACCCACCTCAAACTTCTCAAGAAAGGGAAATGGATTTATATAACAATGAGGTTGGGTATTGCATCGGAAATACTGCAAAACAAAATGGATGGGATGAAGATAGAATTGTGGCAGAAGTTCTAGCTATGTTAGGTAATGGTTTATTAATGACGTTATATTAAACATGATATTATTATGAAAAATCTATTTAAAATCATTTTAGCAATTGTACTTTTTATATTGCTATTGATATTTTTCAATTATAAAATCGAAAGTACGAGTATTCAAAATGAATTAAGAGCGATACAGACTGATTCCATTTTTACATTCGGAAATTTGACTATTAATGGATGGGATACTCTCTATATGATGCAATCGTATGGCTATTCTAGTATAGAAAAGAAAAATTTGTCTATTCCAATATTGACAAGAAAAAAAATTCGTCATAAATCTCTTTATGATGGTTTTTTCTTTTTGCTTTTTACGAACAATCGCAAATTGACCGATTATGTGATACTCCCACGAACTATTGCGAATTTTGATTTTATTGAAATTCCAGACGAACTATTAATAATATTGCCTGATGATAAATTTATTATGTCTCAAAACCGGATTGTGCAATATAATGAGAAATAATGAAAAATTGTTTAAAATATTTTTTGTCAGGTATTAAGTTTCAGCTTTAGTTAATCATTTATTAACCGGCAGGTTGTATGCAAGCAGCCTGCTGGTTTAAAATTGCTATCGTTATGAAGAAATTTAGATTTTGTATAGTAATTATCTGTTGCTGTTGTTTGATTTCATGTAAGTCGTCTTATACGGCAATAAATGATAAGAAAGAAGGTATAATAATCAATTTACCAAAAGGTTCAGTCCCGATAACACCTGATTCATTGGAAAACCAATATTCAGGGGAATTTTACAGAGTAACCCATATAAACCTTTCTCAAAAAGTTATAAATGAAGTATTTACATGGGATTATATTTATCAGGTTAGCGAGGATATTGTGGTAGGATTTGAGTATATAGAACGCCGTGTTATAGATGCATCTGAAATGAAAAAGGAAAGAGGCGCATATAAATATGCAAATAAAGAGTTATCTGACGGAACGAATTATAGCGCTAATGATGTAGTTATCAATAACCGCTTGTTCTGGTTGGATTTTCGTAAAGTAAAAGACAATGACGCTGATTATTTTGTTTCATTTAAAAGCGATATGACAAAAGCAAATGGAGTATGGGGCAAAATCCGTTTCCCAGCCAGCTACCCTCTGGAGGAAATCGAAAAGCAAACTACCAAAATTTTGTCAGGTATTAAGTTTCAGTTTTAGTTAATCATTTATTAACCGGCAGGCTGTATGTAAGCAGCCTGCTGGTTTAAAATTGCTATTGTTATGAGGAATTTAAGATTTTGTATAGTAATTATCTGTTGCTGTTGTTTGATTTCATGTAAGTCGTCTTATACAATAGTAAGTGACAAAACAATAGGAATAGCGTTCAGGTTGCCAAAAGGAGCAGACTCAATCAATCCTGAAACTTTGGCTGATAAACATTCACATAAGTTTTATTGGGGTGACAGTCGAGCTTATGGTACAATGGATTATACTTACCAAATCAATAAAGATGTAATTATCGGGTTTATCTGCTTGGAAGATCCTTATCCTTTTAAAAATGCAGAAGAAGATAGAAATCAGTTTATAAGGTCTGTGAGGTATAATACTACCAAAATAGTTCAAAAAGTAGAAGAAGAATACATTAACGGGCGTTTATTCCAGTTATGCTTTTACAAAGAACCCCAAAATAATGAGGATTGTTTTGTGTCATTCGGAAGTGACGGAACAAAGGTAAATAGAATCGGGGGTGAAATTCGTTTCCCAGCCAGCTACCCGCTGGAGGAAATAGAGAAGCAAACTGTCCAAATCTTGTCAGGAATTAAATTTACAAAATAAATTATCTATGAAATTAACAAGAAACTTACTCATGCTTTTTCTCTGTGTTACAAGCTATTGTAATGCACAAGACGATGTCGCCAAAGCGCTCAATCTGGCAGGCGCAAATAGAGCCGAACTGGAAAAAGCGCTTGAACATTACAGGGGAAAAGATGAACGAAAATACCAGGCGGCATGTTTCCTTATTGCCAGTATGCCTTATCACCAAAGCGACAGGATGATTATGCTGAATGACGAACACCATCGGTTCTTTGCTAATGCTTCTTCTCTTTTTAAAGAGGCAAAGGTGGTTGATGTAAAAAAAGTAGTGAAGGAAAACGACCATATCGAATTTAGAAAGAAATTAGCTTTGGCCTTTGATACGCTCCCCTTACCAATCAACAAAGGAATGGCAGCCGATATAAAAACTATTTCGTCCGATTTTCTTATTGATAATATTGATTCGGCGTTTGATGTCTGGGAAAATAATCCTCTACTTAAAAAAATGTCATTTGATGATTTTAAAGAGTTTATTCTTCCTTACCGGACAAGCTCGGAAACGCTTGGTTTGAAACGCTCGGAAATCAGGAAAATGTATGAGAAAATACTGTCTAAAGATGGGTATAATACTATCCGCTTTGCTGTCGAGAATTATAAGGATTTTATGATAAAGCAGCATTGGGTCTATGAATTTGTTCATTCAAAAGCTAGTTTTGACATGTATGATCTTTTTATATCCTCTCCCAAACCCGATTGCCATGAAGAAATCTCCTGGACATGCAATTTTTTAAGAAGCTGCGGCATTCCCGTTGTCTATGAATTTACATCGCAGTGGACAGAAAGGGAGAAACGCCATTTTTGGTGTGCATCACCCGACTCAATCGGCGTTGTCATGCCATATACCGCCCCATACCGGAATTTGGGCGAAGATTGGGATTCGGATATAAAGTATGCAGGTAAAGTATTCCGAAAACAATTTGGTGTCAATAAAAAATCACCTTATTTTCTACATGCTAAAGATGAATACATCCCACACATATTGTCTTCTCCGCTTTTGTCGGATCAAACGCACAGGTATCATCAGACAATTACATTGAGGATTCCCTTTTCGAGCGAAACACCTAACAATCTGGCATACTTGTGTTTTTTTGGCAGGAATGGCAACAATCCGGTTGCTTGGGGAGTAATTGATAAAGAAAAAAAAGAAGTAATGTTTGAACAAGCGCCGATTAATATACTCTTCTTTCCGGCTTATTATGAGAATAATAAACTGAAAAGTTTTGGCAATCCCTTTATTCTCTATTCTAAAGGAGATATTGATTATATACCCAAACCAATGACCATTCAAAAAGAAAAGTCGAGTTGGGATATTACCCTGAAAGATAATAATATTCACATTACTGGAAAGATAAATCAGGCGCCACGAAATTTAATCTACCATCCTGTTATTCCAAACCATCAGAAACTTCAGCAGATGCATCTGTTGCGAAAATTTCCGCCTAAACGGCATCTAACAAAAGAACAGGAAAAATTTGTGGGAAGTTATATCTTGGGGAAAAATGAAATAAAACAAAAATACGATACCCTACTGGTTGTTGATAAAGTACCGGGGCCATACATACAGGATTTGTATTTGAATAAAAAAGGGAAATACAGATATTATAGCATACGAGCGCCTAGAGGTAAAAGAATAAGAATTGCTTATCTCGAACTTTTAGCGGAATATAGCAAAGACCATATTTGTAGAAAACCGGTTCCCCTTCCTGCTTTCTCAGATGATATGCCTCTTGATGACAATCAACTATATAAGATAAATGGCGTTCCTATTTGGGAAAAAGATACGCCTCCTGCATTATTCAACAGAAACTTGGAAACATTTGAAGATTTAGTATCTTTTGAAATGGATTTTAGTACACCTGTACAGATTGAGCGAGTTAGATTCGCTCCTGTAAATGCCAATAATATGATTGTGATAGGAGACCGATACAAATTATCCTATTACGACAAAGAATGGAAAGAACTTGAAACAACTATGGCAACAGCAAATTACCTTTCATTCAACAATGTACCAACCGAAACCATTTACTGGTTAAAAAATTTGGACAATGGAGTTGAAGAACTAATCTTCTTCTATCAAGATGGAAAGCAGTATTTTGACCTGAAAGAATATCTTTCTCAATGAGAGGTTTTTAGTGAGTCAGGGCTGACATCCACAAACAGCCTATCAGCCCAGACCGCTAAATTCATTCTATTTTCCTTTCACCTCCTCCACCTTCCGCCTCAAATCATCAACCTTAGCATCATCCCACCTAGCCCGCTCCATCCGTTCCGCCAACTCCCTGACAAGCCGCTCATATTCATATACTTAACAAGACCTCCCATAAAAAGGTGGTCGTAAGAAAATAACATCCAAACAATGACCCATAATAGTCAAAAATAAAAGCAGTTTTGCAAAAAGTGGTTCTAAACCGTTTCTCGACATAGTGTAACTGATAGAGTATCATAGTAGATTGTGTATTGCTTTCAAAATTTGTACCTTAGCGGAGGATATACAATCTCAACACGAAGCGATGATGTCTGAGGCAGGTTGTGATTAGCATTACAATTTACAATTTTCCCCGTAGGGGATACACTAATGAACAGATGAATGTCCTACGGACAAGCTATGAGGGGATTAGACTGTTTTCTATTGATATGTAAGCCCGATGGGCTATAATTTGTAAAGAGTGTTGTCCCTTGCTGGACTAAACAGATGATTTTGCTGGTGAACCAAATGATACGCAACATCAAAAAATATCAGTAATACGATTCGATACGCAAAGATACGCTTATGATATGAATACTTCATTTCTATTGATTGCTTTGCAAACGTAGAGTTCCATTAACGTTTTAATACCTTACACTCTTTTGTGCTTTTGTGTAATCGTAAATTCAAAAAAGGATTGTTTTTGGCAAAGTATTTGTTGTTTAGCTTGTCGTAGCATATTTTATACTACTTTTGTGTGTTTTACTATGGATATAAGCGTAGAATAGGAAATCAAAGATGACAAAAATATGAGTAAGGAGAAAGATTTTGTGCCCGAAGAGGACATAAATAACGAGGAACTGACAAATGAACAGCCGGTAAATGACGAACAGCCGGATGACAATGCCAATCTGTCTGTATCGGAGGAGGATTGGAAAGAAAAATACGACGAATTAAATAATTCGTACTTGCGCCTTCATGCCGAGTTCGACAATTACCGAAAAAGAACCTTGAAGGAAAAGACAGACTTGCTAAAGACGGCTGCCGAAAATGTAATGGTGGGCATTTTGCCGGTCGTGGACGATTTTGAACGTGCGTTGGGAACTATATCCGAAGCCAAAGAGTTGACTGCGGTGAAAGAAGGAGTGGACCTGATTTACAACAAATTTGCAGACTTCCTGGGCAAAAACGGCGTAAAGAAAATGGATGTGATAGGAAAAGCTTTCGATGTGGACAAGCACGAAGCCCTGACTACCATACCTGCCGAAAACGAAGCCTCGAAAGACAAAATTGTTGACGTCATTCAACAAGGCTACGAATTGGGAGACAAAGTAATCCGCTACCCGAAGGTAATAGTAGCGAAATGAAATAAAACGAGCCCCTCCAACCTCCCCGTGGGGGAGGCTAAAAACTCCCCCCTGTGGGGGGCGGGGGGGCTTAAAAAGAGATAAGCAATGGCTGAAAAAAGAGATTATTACGAAGTGCTGGGTGTAAACAAATCGGCAACCGCTGAGGAAATAAAGAAGGCATACAAAAAGAAAGCAATACAATTTCACCCCGATAAAAACCCCGGTGATGCTACGGCTGAAGAAAAATTCAAGGAGGCAGCCGAAGCTTATGAAGTATTGAGCGACGAGCAAAAAAGAGCCAAATACGACCGCTACGGACACGAAGCGCCCGGCGGTTATGGTGGCCATCAGGGTGGCGGCTTCAGTATGGATGATATATTCGCACAATTCGGTGATATATTTGGCGGGCATTTTAGCGGCTTCGGTGGAGGCGGCAGAGGCCAGCACATCAATAGAGGATCGGACTTGCGGGTGCGCGTCAAGCTCAACATGAAAGAGATTGCTTCGGGCGCCGAGAAGAAGATAAAAGTGAAAAAATATGTGGCTTGTTCGCATTGTAACGGAACAGGCGCCGAAAACAGCACTGCCTATACTACTTGCAACACCTGTAACGGCCACGGTGTTGTTACGCGCGTGGTGAACACCATGTTGGGACAGATGCAAACCCAATCGACATGCCCTACTTGTAACGGCGAAGGGAAAATTATTACAAAAAAATGCGCCTTTTGTGCCGGCGAAGGGATTGTCAGGGAAGAAGAGGTTATCACTTTGAATATTCCCGCAGGTGTGGCAGAAGGTATGCAGCTGTCGATGAGCGGAAAAGGAAATGCTGCCCGTCGGGGAGGCGTGAACGGCGACCTGCTGGTGGTGGTAGAAGAAGAAAAACACCCCGAATTGCTTCGTGATGACAACGACTTGGTTTATAACCTGTTGCTAAGCTTTCCGATGGCAGCGATGGGTGGAAATGTCGAAATTCCCACCATCGAAGGCAAAGTGAAGGTGAAGATTGAACCCGGCACCCAACCCGGAAAAGTTTTGCGCCTGAAAAACAAGGGGCTGCCAAGCATCAACCGCTATGGAACCGGCGATTTGTTGATAAATGTAAGCGTATATATCCCCGAAAACCTCTCCGATAGCGAGAAAACTATTTTGTCGGGATTGGAGAATGCGCCCAATTTTCAGCCGAATAATACGGTTAAGGAAAAAATATTCAGCTATTTCAGAAAAATGTTCGATTAACTGGTGTTGCTTGAGTAAGTATTTAATGATATATTTCGAAGTTGTACCGGCTGTTGTATAGGGTAAACGCATGAAAAATTTTAGAACTACTGTTACGAATGAGATTCCTCCCTTTGGTCGGAATGACTCGCCTGTTAGTGGTTTAAGGGAGTAGGAAGTGGCGGCGAAGCCGCCACTTCCTACTCCCCTCTCCCCAAAAAGGAGACAGTCATTCCGACCAAAGGGAGGAATCTCAGCTCATATCAGCAATTTTACCGAAAGGCATAAGCAGTAAAATTTTTCATACGTTTGCCCCGGGCTGTTGTATATATGCCTGCCAAAACAATAAAAATTAATTAAATCTTTTACCAAAATGAAAAAAAACGGTCGTGTATTGTTGCTATTTATAGCATTCGTGTTGTGCATGAGTGAGGAAATTATGGCTGTGGAAAATAGGCTCTATTCTCAAAAAGCGATAGAATCCCTGGCTATGAAAACCTTTCTTAGTAATAAAAAGGAGCAGCAATTGGCAACGGCGCAATGGGATTATGTGCCCGGACTGGTTGCTTTCAGTGTGTTGAAGGCATGGGAGCAATATCCCGAAATCACAGCCTATTACGACATTGTGAAGGCCTACGCCGATCATGCTTTGCAGGGAAAGGATGTGGTAACGGTAGGCGATAGCAACATTGACGACCTGGCCGCCGGAAAAATATTCTTCACGCTCTACGAAACCGAAATGAAGAAAGGAAATACCGCCGATGCCCTGCGCTATAAAAATTGTGTAACTTTTCTACGCAACAAACTGAAATACGACCACAAGCGAATAGATGCCTCCAAACCCGGCGCGGGCGGATTTTTCCACAAAGCGCAATACCCCAATCAGATGTGGCTGGACGGATTGTATATGGGAACAGCCATGTATGCCGGTTGGCAGAACTGTTTCGGTGAAGAGGCCGGTGAAAAGGACAACACCGATTCGTGGACGGATATAGCATCACAGTTTATCACCATCCATCACTATACATACGATGCAGGGAAGCAACTGAACTACCATGCCTGGTCGGCAGACCCCAGCGGCGCCGATTCTTTTTGGGCTAAGAAAACGGCTCCACAACTGGGCTGTTCTCCCGAATTTTGGGGAAGAGGCATGGGATGGTACTTCGCCGCACTGACGGATGTTATTGAACTCATGCCCAAAACGCATCCCGATTATCCGGCTTTGTGCACTATTATCGGAGAAGTGGCGGCAGGCCTGGCCAGGTATCAGGATCCTGTTTCGGGTTGCTGGTACCAGTTGTTGCAATACGATGGGCAGAAAAAAGCTTCTGCCGCAGGCGATGTGGTGCAAGGAAAAGTTTACAACGCCGGAGAATCGGCCAATTACCTCGAGTCGTCAGCCTCGTCCATGTTCACATACGCCTACCTGAAAGGCATACGCCTGAGCATTCTGGACAAAACCCTATACGAACCTGTCGCTCTGAAAGCTTACAACGGCCTGATAGCGCAATTTGTTCGTCCCAAGGCAAATGGCGATATGAGCATTATTCAATCCTGTGCTTCTGCCGGATTGGGGCCTGCCAAAGACCCCTCGCGTTGCGGAACGGTAAATTATTACTTGTGTGGGAGCGATGTAACGGTTACACAAAACGAAGGAAAAGCCATCGGCCCGTTTATCATGGCCAGTTTGGAGTACGAAATATTGAAACAGGAATTAAGCATTGCTCAACCAACGAGCAACAACCAACACGAAATTGAGTACATAAACGGCTGTATCAATAATCCGAAAAAAGTAGCCATTAAGTTATTCAACAGTGATGGCATATTGATTATGGCCTCCAGAGATAGCTGCATCAACGTCAACTCCATGTCTCCGGGCTTGTACATTGCCGAAACTAAGAGTGGCAGGGCGCTGAAATTTATAAAGTAAAGCCCCCTAAATCCCCCGTGGGGGGGCCTTAATTCCTAAGAAAAATTAAAATCTTGGGCCGATTGTATTTGAGTAAAATATTTTTCCCTACATTTGGTGTTACGCATTTGTCATATAACTCAGAGGGTTTTATTCAGTCCCCTTATTTAGTTAAAACAAAAAAGTAAAACCAAGACCATGAAAGAATTAAAAATGTTTATCGATGGAAAATTCATCGATAATGCCTCAGGAAAATGGATTGATGTTCTGAATCCTTCAACCGAAGAAGTTATTGCCCGTATGCCCGACGGCACTGTAGAAGATGCCAAAAAGGCGATTGATGTGGCAGAAGTTGCTCAACGTCAATGGGAAAAAGTTCCTGCCGTAGAACGCGGAAGTTATTTGATTAAAATAGCCGCCGGTATCAGGAAAAGAGAAAAAGAATTGACGGATATAATTGTACAAGAAGGTGGAAAAACACAAGGCTTGGCTAATGTAGAAGTCATGTTTACTGCCGATTATCTCGAATATATGGCAGGATGGGCGCGCCGTTACGAAGGCGAAATTATCCAGAGCGATCGTCCGAACGAAAATATATTCTTATTCAAGAAACCCATCGGTGTAACAACCGGAATACTTCCCTGGAATTTCCCGTTCTTCCTCATTGCCCGTAAAGCGGCTCCTGCATTGCTTACAGGGAACACGATTGTTGTGAAGCCAAGTCAGCAAACGCCAATCAATGCATACGTTTTTGCCCAGATAGTGGAAGAAGCGGGCGTGCCTAAAGGCGTATTCAACCTTGTAAATGGTCGCGGTTCGGTTATTGGACAGGAATTGGCCGCCAATCCTAAAGTGGGTATGGTAAGTTTGACGGGAAGCGTTTCGGCCGGACAGCAAACAATGGCTGCCGCTGCGCCCAACGTAACAAAAGTATCGCTGGAACTGGGCGGAAAAGCGCCTGCAATCGTAATGGATGATGCCGATTTGGATTTGGCTGTGAAGTCTATTATTGCATCCAGAGTTATCAATACCGGACAGGTTTGTAACTGTGCCGAACGTGTGTATGTGCATAAGAGTATAAAAGCGGCATTTATCGAAAAACTGATTGCCGGATTTAAACTGGTGAAATATGGCGATCCAAGCCAGACAAAAGACCTGGATATGGGGCCGCTAATCGACAAGGCCGCTCTTGCATCGGTAATCGAAAAAGTAGAAAAAGCCGTGAATCAAGGTTGTAAATTGCTATACGGCGGAAAACGCGTTGGAACAAAAGGATACTTCTTTGAACCAACCATCCTCGACGGAGCAACCAACAAGATGGATATTATTCAGGAAGAAACTTTCGGCCCAGTATTGCCAATCGTTGAATTTTCGGACATCGAAGACGCCATCAAATGGGCGAATGATTCGGAATTTGGTCTGACATCTTCTGTTTATACACAGAATTTGGATACCGCATTCAAATTGGTTCGCGCCCTCCGCTTTGGCGAAACATACATCAACCGCGAAAACTTTGAAGCCATGCAAGGATTCCACGCCGGCTGGCGCAAATCGGGAATCGGCGGTGCAGACGGCAAACACGGTTTGGAAGAATACCTCCAAACACACGTGGTTTATCTCGAAACTAAAGGATAACGACTATAATTTGTTATAAATGAAAAAGGGGCTGTTTCTCGAAAGAAGGTAGTCCCTTTTGTGTATTTTGTATGTTGTTTACAAAAAAATAACAGATAATTCATCTTTTATTTGATTATTATTGCCATATTTGTAAACCAATTTCAAAAATGAGATGATTATAAGCTTTTCTATTCAAAATTTTGGTTCAATAAAAGACAAGCAAACTTTGTCTTTTGAAGCCGATAAATCCACTCATCTGGAAGATTATTATGTTGTTCAGCCTATTGACGGACTGAGGTTACTCAAATTAGGATTGATATACGGTGCAAATGCATCGGGAAAAACAACCGTTCTGAAAGCGCTTGATTTTTTGAGAGGAATCGTATTGCAACCGAAAGAAAAAAAAACAGACACTTTTGACTTTAAGCCTTTTTTATTTGATATGGCTACTCCCAAGCAAAATACTATCTTTAGTATCGAATTTATCCAGAGTGAAACTCGTTATTCATACAAAGTAGAGTTAAATGAGAAAGCTATTGTCAGGGAAGAATTGTATTCTTACAATCCAAAAAAATCCAATGTTTTTACACGAACAACAGATATTGAAGTTGAAGCGACAAAAGTAAAATTTGGCAATAAAATTAATATAGACAAAAATACGGCACAACTTTTTGAAAATATAACCCTTTGGAACAATACTGTTTTGGGTGGTTTCTTGAAAATTAATTTCTTCGCAAAGGAGTTAAAGGATGTTATAGATTGGTTTCGTGATTATCTTTTCCCAAATAGGTTGGCGCTTAGCCATAACTATATTGAAGAAGAGATGTTTGAAGCAAATAAGAATATTATTCTTGATATTATCAGAAAAGCAGATTTCAATATCTCAAATATTATAGTCAAACCGCGGACAATTGATGAATATTCATCGGTTAGAAACATAGAAGATAAAAAAGCATTAGAAGGTTGGGTAAGGCATCAAAATGAAATGGGATTTAAGGATATAAAATTCCAACATTCCATAAATAGCAAAAATTATTTACTTGATTTCAATGATGAATCGGATGGAACAAAAAAGTATTATAGAATGGCCGGAGTCCTTTTTCTGCTAATAAAGTCTTCAAAAGCTTTTTCTATTGACGAGTTGGAAGCATCTCTACACCCTGATTTATTTGTCCATTTTTTATTGTCCTTTTTAGTCAATTCAAAAAAATCTCAGCTTATTGCGACTACTCATAATCGGGAGATTCTGAATAACAGGGATATATTCCGCAATGATGTTATCTGGATTACGGACAAGTACGATAATTGCGCTACCGAACTATATTCCATTGCCGATTTTGACACCTCTGTCATCAGAGATACCAGCAATATTTACAATGCTTATAAAATTGGCAAGCTGGGCGGGGTGCCTGATTTAGGGGATTATTATATTGACGATGAGGAAAAGTAAAAACATCCCCCCAAAAGGCAACCAGTTTGCATTTGTTGTTGATGGCAAATGTGAGCTTTGGTATATGCAAATGCTGAAACAAAATGAGCGAACAATTAATATTGCATTAAAACCTGAACTTCCACAGAAAAAGAAGTTAGCCGAACAATATGATAGAGTTATTGAATTATCAAAAGATTACGACAAAGTATTTTGGATTCTTGATTTAGATGTTATTATTAAGGAAACTCGGGAAGCTTCTAACGGAACAAAAGCTGCTTTACAGGAATTAGAAAAGTATCACAAGAAAATTGCCAAAAATGGAAAGTGTAAAAATATTGTGATAATCCTAAATAATCCTTGTTTGGAGTACTGGTATTTATTACATTTTGAAGCCACTTCTAAATACTTTGATTCTTGCGCCAAATTACTACCTGAATTAAAGAAACACAAGGAACTTGCTGATTACGAGAAAACTGAAAAATATTATAAAAGACCAAACCATGACATTTATACAAGGCTTAAACCCTATTTACCAAAAGCAATAGCGAATGCAAACAAGTTGAAAGCATTTGATTTTGATAATGTTGAATCGGGATTAAGTGAAATGCAATTGCTTTATGAAGAGGATGGAATAAAGCAGATTTTAGAAGTAAAATAGGGCTATTCAGTATTGAATAACCCTAAATAATTACTTTCTTTTTATCCTTTTTCAATTTCCCTATTCCACTTTAATACTAACCCCATACCTGTATTTCCCCGGTTTTATTTGGTAATGATTAAGTACGGGCAGCCCCCACGAGCTGTCGCCTCCTACGCCCATTTGTGCGCAGTCGATGTTGACGATGTTGTTTTCGTGTGGCGTTAACTCGAAATCGTGCGCGGTTTTTTCCAGTGTTTCCTGTGTGTAGGGCCATGCGCTGGCTGAAAACGAGTTATTGATGCCGGTAAATACGATGCGGGTGTTGTTGTTGCCGAGGCTCAACCAGCGGAGGTCGCACCTGTTTGCATTTTCTTGCGGATAGGCGTAGGGCGTGATCCATTCTCCGATCGTTGATTCATAGATGCCATACGCTGCCGATGTTTGGCGGTCGAGGTAGTTTTCGTGTGGGCCTCGTCCGTACCATTTGATGTGTTGCAGGCTTTTTTCTATCTCAAACTGCATTCCGATTCGTGGTACGTTGGGCGTTTTGGCCGGAATATCCAACTCAAAATCAACTGTAACGGTTCCATCGGGATAGATGCGCTGTTTGACAGTTCCTTTCGACAACGAGTTTTCAAACACATAATTGCTTATTGCCGTAATCGTATTTTCGGCGGAGGTTTCAATGCTCAAACTGCTTAGTTTATAGTTGTTTGAATCGTCATTCCATACCTTCATTTTTTCATCCACTTTCCAGCCTTTGTCGTTGTCGGTGAGTGCGCGCCAGAAGTTTATCCTTGTTTTGTTTTTGATAATGGCTCGTCCGGCTTTGGAATAGCCGGAAATTAATCCGGTCGATTTATCTATTCCGACACTAAAATCATCGCCCTCAATCAAATAGCTATCGGCTGTTTCGCTCTTCTTCAACTCCGAAAACGAACCGGATGCAATCGTCAGTTTGGGCAGTTTTTCGGAAAGGAGAAGTTGTTCCCATGCCACCACATGCCCCTTATCCGCCCACAATTGCTTGTCTTTGAGGGCTAGTTTAATCGTCAGAAAACACTCGTTCCCGGGATTGAATTTCAGCGTGTTGGCTAGCGTTATTTGTTGGCTCTCGAAAGGCTGAATGCTTGTTGTGTTTAATTTGCCTTTAGCGGTGATTTTCCCGTTTTCCATCATCTCGTAAGTCAGGTCGTATTCGTTCAGATTGATGGCGGACTGACGGTTGATGATTTCGATAATCAACGGGTTTTTGTTGACCAGCTTAAACGCAAAAGGCTGATGAACTTTTCGCATTTCGTAGTAGTGTGGATGAGGAATTCGGTTTGCATCAAGCATCCCGTTGAAGCAGAAGTCGCCGTTGTTGGGATAATCGCCAAAATCGCCGCCATACAGGAAGCCTTCCGAGGGCTTGTTCCTGTTTTTCCAAAGTCCCTGATCAATCCAGTCCCAGATAAATCCGCCAACCAGCATATCGTGCTCGTAAAACAAATCCCAGTAATCGATGAAATCGCCCAGGCTGTTGTTCATGGCGTGGCAATATTCGTTCAGCAAAAATGGCCTTCCCGAAGGATATACCCCATGTTGTTCTTCGTTGGTGGACTCTCCGCGCTCGCCTTTTCGCGTTGCTTTTCCCTGTAAATGCTGTTTCAGCCAACCCACGGTGGGGTAGGTCTGACTATCGACATCGGCAGCCGCATTCATATCGGCGTATTGTATCAGGCGGGTTTCGGGGTCGTTTTCGTGAGTGGCCTTGCGCATGTCGTAGAACGCTTTGCCGTATCCCGCCTCGTTTCCGAGCGACCACATAAGCACGCAGGGGTGCTGGCGCGTGCGGATAACCATCCGTTTCATCCTGTCCACACAGGCATTAATCCATTCGGGTTTGTCGCCGGGAAGATTTTTCCGGTGGTAACTCAGTCCGTGCGATTCTACATTGGCTTCATCTATAATCATCATGCCATATTGGTCGCATAGTTCGTACCAACGCGGATCGTTGGGGTAGTGCGAGTTGCGGACGAAATTAACATTGCCCTGTTTCATCAGTTCCAAATCGCGTATCATGCTTTCCTTTGTTATCGTCCAACCTTGGTCGGGCGAAAATTCGTGGCGGTTTGTGCCTCTGACTTTAAATTTCCCGCCGTTCAGCAACAAGGTATTTCCCTTCACCTCTATTTTTCGGAAGGCTACGGGCAGCTTGTAGGCTTCGACCACTTTTCCGCTCTTTGTGAGTTCGACCAATGCCGAGTAGCGCACCGGTTTCTCATCGTACCACAGCTGCACTTCGCCCAGATTGATTTCGGCTAAACTGTTTTCGTTACCGAATCCGGTGGCAAAAGCGCCCAATTTGAAGGTTTTTGTTGAGGCTATTTGTTTGCCTGAAGGCGAAATAACCGTAACATTCAGCGAATAATCTTCTGCTTGTTTCTCCGAAAAATTGCCGGATGTATAATGTATTTTGATAGCGCCCTGTTTCTTCTCGAGGTCTATTTCGGGTTGTGCATAGACGTCCCAGAGTGTTACTTGTGGGACTGCCCGGATAAATACATCCCTGAATATGCCGCTCAACCGCCAGTAATCCTGGTCTTCGAGGTACGAACCGTCGCAATATTTATAGACCTCGATTGCCAGAAAGTTTTCGCCTTTTGTCAGGTATTCCGTCATATCAAATTCAGCCGGAAGGCGCGAATCCTGCGAATAGCCGACCTTCTGTCCGTTTACCCAGACAAATGTTCCCGAACTTGAGCCTGCCAGATGTAGAATTATTCGTTTCCCCTTCCATTCTTTGGGCACGTTAAAATAGCGGCAGTAGGAGCCGACCGGATTCCGCTCTTTGTATGTCGTATATCGTTTGTTGGGTTCATCCATCACCACCGGCGGATTTGCCTGAAAGGGATAGGTTGAATTGGTATATATGGGCGTACCGAATCCTTGGCGTTCCATGGTGGATGGAACCGGAATGCTGGTGAAGCCGGCGCGCGAAAATCCGGGTTTGTAGAAATCGACAGGGCGCGACTGCGGGTCGGGCGACCAATGAAAATCCCATTGCCCGTTCAGCGATTTCACCCAAAGGCAATTGTCGTAATCGCTCTTTTTAGCATCGGCAACGCTGGGCGATGGCCATACGGTGGTTCGGGCAGGCAATTTGTTTATACCGATAATGGTTGGATTCTGAATTTCGGGTGGCGCCTGCGAAAAACAGGTCAACGAATGAAGCAGCAGTATGAATAAACTTACTTTTTTCATATTGGTTTTAGGTATTTGTATTGTTTATAGCTTTAACTTTACAAATATAGTTATAATATCCGAACAGAGAAAGAATGCAGATTACGCAAATAGGGCAAACCTTGAAAAAATTTAGTACTACTGGTTGCGGATGAGATTCCTCCCTTTGGTCGGAATGACTCGCCTGTTAGTGGTTTAAGGGATGAGGAAGTGGCGGCGAAGCCGCCACTTCCTCATCCCCTCTCCCAAAAAGGAGACTGTCATTTCGAGCGTAGCGAGAAATCCCTGCTCATATCAGCAATTTTACCGAAAGGTATAAGTACTAAATTTTTCAAGGTTTGCCCTGATTATGCAAATTATCGCAATTTATGTGTTGTTTAATTGACGGACACCCCAATAGCCTAAGCCCCGCATGGGGCAGGGCTGTTAAGTTCTATTGTTAAACGCTCTTTTTTGTGCCGTTAGGCACAATATGTTGGTAGAAACGTTGTTATTTTCTCATTTTCGTGCCGTAGGTACGAGATGTGCGTACATTGCGTACCTGACGGCACGCTCTTAGGGATGGGAATCTGTTTTCTACCAACATTTTATCCCTGACGGGATAGAACTTAACAGCCCTGCCGCAGGGACGACGTGTCCAAGCGCCGTCCCTGCGGGACTTGGACAGCGTGTTGCACCTATCCCGTAAGCTAAAGCATACGGTTAATAAAATGCCGTCCCCTGCGGGACTAAACACCCCGTTTTGTCGGTCTTCCAAAAAAGTAGGCTAGGGAATATAAAAACGAAAAAGCAACTACACTTGTGTAATTGCCTCGTTTTCAGAGCGGAAGACGGGGCTCAAACCCGCGACCCTCAGCTTGGAAGGCTAATGCTCTATCAACTGAGCTACTTCCGCAACTTATGTGGGCAGTGATGGATTCGAACCACCGAAGACGTAAGTCATCTGAGTTACAGTCAGACCCATTTGGCCACTCTGGTAACTGCCCTTAATGCGACTGCAAAGGTAATAATATTATTTATTCCGCCAAATAAAATCTATCATTTTTATTGCTGTAATTGCACACTCATCGCCTTTGTTTCCGTGTATTCCACCGGCTCTGTCGATAGACTGTTGCATGTTGTCGGTAGTTAATAGTCCGAAGATGAAAGGAATATCATACATTCTGTTTAAATCGGCCAGTCCTTGGGTAACGCCACTGCATACATAATCAAAATGTGGTGTATCGCCCCTCACTACGCAACCAAGCGCTATTACGGCATCCACATCTTTCTTTTCTACCAGATACCGCGATCCGAAAATCAGCTCAAAACTTCCCGGAACATAGTCTATAACTATATTTTCTTCCTGTACTCCATGTTTGATTAGTGTTTTGCAGGCGCCGTCCAGCAGGGCGTTGGTAATTTTTTCGTTCCATTCCGATACAACGATGCCTATTTTCATGTCTTTTCCGTCCGCCACTTTACTTGGGTCGTAACTCGATAGGTTTTGGTATGCTGTTGCCATAATTTGTTTTAGTCTATATGTTACAAAGATAATTCTCCTGTTTAGCGCAAGTTTAGCGATAGCGTAACTTGTGCTTATTATTTACGAAGTTTGTAACTTCGTGGCAGTTGTAAACTGCCTGAATAGTAGGTACAAGTTAAAAACTTGCACCAAAGCGAGGAAGCGTAATAAATATATTGGTGTCAATTAAATAACGCATAACTTACTCTTCTATTTCAAGATAGCTCTTCTATCCACAATGGTTAGTATTCCATTTGGATTCTTTTCCCAAAATTCGGTGAATTTTGATTTCTTTACAGCAGTCTTTGGCTTAGTAACTTTTGCATTTGCCTTTGCTGTTTTTTTTGTTGATGTTTCCATTCCTTTTCTTGTTTAAACTTCCTGTTACAAAGATAATCTAAAAAAGACAAATCAGAAAGTATATCCCAGTTTGAGTTTTAGTGTTGTTAAGGAACCCGAAACGGAGTTGTAATCTACGCGACAAAAAATCGCATTCTGTTTGTTGAATACATAATCGAGGCCTATACCGGCTTCATAACCTATTGACGACAGGTTTGCCCAATTAATGACTTCGTCGGGACGTCCATAATAATCCCACAGCTGGCTTGAGCGGTTAAACACATAGGAAAAAG
This sequence comes from Viscerimonas tarda, assembly GCF_054601255.1. Taxonomy (NCBI): domain Bacteria; kingdom Pseudomonadati; phylum Bacteroidota; class Bacteroidia; order Bacteroidales; family Dysgonomonadaceae; genus Viscerimonas; species Viscerimonas tarda. The sequence goes on from NZ_BAAHWV010000007.1 coordinate 61,897, forward strand.
ACAATACTCCTACTTCTACGGAGGGGCGGATGTGTTTACTTGCTTGCAGGGTATATCTCCCGCCTAGCGTCAGGTTGACAATGTTTGCACTGTATTTAAACCGTCTGTTCCCGTTGTTCCCGACTCCTCTATCGTCATATTTGAATGATGAAAATGAGGCGTCTAACAGGAAACTAAGCGATTTGGATATACGAGGATTGGAAACATTCAGTTGTGCTCCGATAGCGGGAGCGATACTGTTTTTGAGCTTATCTTTATCAGGGAAACTTATCCCCACGGTTGTTTCATAGTTTTTAATGAAAACGCCTGCATATAACGATAGTTTGAACACCACAAAATTCTTTTTATAGTCATTCTCAAATACGATGCATTCTTCTCCGGGCAAACACATCTCGGCGTGGTATTCTTTTGCCAGTTCCACCATCGATTCTCTATCGAAGCCTGTTTTTTCGATTTTATTGTTTATGGGCGGGCAATCTTGCAACAAGTACAATAACACCCCTTTGTATTTGTTATCCGTTACTTTTTTATTCTGTACTATTTCATCGGCTTTTTTGGTGAAAGGGTGTAGCGTTCCGTCTTCTTTTTCCAAAAAGTAATATTCATTCTCCGAACCTTGTTTGTAATAATACATATTTACTTTACCCTGAACCAGGTATTCGATAAATAAATTTTCCGCTTTGTCTTGTATGGATGCTGCGCGACTTACGTAATATTTTCCTTCATCAATAAACCGGAATGCTTTTATTTCGCCCGGCTGCAACCGTTGTTCCTCAGCTGTTTCCGATGTCTTGAATTTGCAGATTTTTGCATTGGCTTCGTCCGACCTGAAATCTATCAAGCCTTTAAGGGTGTCGTTATTATTGGTTATAACATAACCTGCCTTATAATTACTTTGTGCATTTGCCAGTATGAGTGAAGAAAACAGGAGAAGCGTAATCAGAATCTTTTTCATGTCTTAGGTTTATTTAGGATTGTTATTCTGTTACAAAGCTATATATTTTCCCCAATTTATCAAAAAAAAAGAGCATCTATTGTTGCTCAATAGATGCTTTTTCAGAAAATATGTTTTTTACTTATTGTCCTTTCAGCAGATTAGCTTCCTCAATGTATTTATCAGCATCAGCGGCTTCAACCGAATTGAGGTAGTTGTTTTTGAGCGTGGTGAATATATCTACAACTTTGCTATAGTTTTTAAGTTCACGATACGCAAGACCTGCTTTTTTGTAGTAGATTGGGCTCAACAGTATGTTGTCGGCGCCTTTTGCTGCATCCAGAAAATAGCTGGCCGCATCTTCCGTTTTACCGGTGTTTGCCAAACAATCGCCAATGGCGCCTTTTGCTGCATAGCCAAGTACCTGGTCTCCGCCATTAAAACTTTTCAGATAAGCAAGGGCCTGGTCGTATTTACCCAAACGCAAGTACGATATTCCGGCGTAATATTCGGCCAGATTACCCGCTTTGGTCGAACCATATTCGTTGATAATGGCTTCAAATCCGATATAACCGTTTCCATCTCCATAAATAGCAATGGAATCCAACCTGTTTTCAAAATATTGTTCTCCTCTGAACAGAGCGGCTTGGGCTTCCTTATTTTTGGGCTCAAGATAAAATTGGTTGTAAGACCAGATAGCGGCAACAATTACCACAATAGCTCCGACTCCGATAAGAATTTGTTTTTGATATTTTTCAAGAAAACGTTCCGATGTGAAGACTGCATCATCTATGCGTTCCCAATCTTTTTCTTCTTTTAAAGTTTGTTCTTTCTTTTTCGACATTGTATTTATATATTTTAGCTGTTCTTTTTCGCAGCGACAAAAATAGTTGTTTTCTTTGTATATACGAAATTTAAGTCTCTTTTTTTATCAACTATTTTTTAAGTCGGTTCTTTCGAGCCCTTCGTAAACCAACATGGCCTCTCTCCATACCGGCGGAATATCCATTGATGTTTGCAGTCGGGCATCGTATGCGACGATGATGGATGTGCACCGGCACTTCACTTCCTGCGTTTTTATGTTGCGTAGCTGTTGCAGTATGGTTACGCTTTTGTTGCCGATACGTGTTATTTTGGTATCCACCGCAATTGATTCTTTGTAATAGATGGGCGATAGAAAATCGGCTTCGAGGTGTGCCAATACAATAATTCCTTCCGTCCAGCTTACATACGAAGCTCTTAAATCTTCAAAATAGGCGGTTTTGCCCAAATCGAAGTAACTGAAGTATATGTTGTTATTGATATGACCTATCGAGTCGATGTCGTTAAACCGAATTTGAATCGGTAAAGCATGTCTGAAAATTTCTTCCTTAAGTTCCATTTTTTTTAATTAAAGCCCCCCCTACGGGGGCGGGGGGCTGTTTATCTGAATATTATTTCTTTCACAATATCCATTCCGGCATATTTATTCAGGTTTGTGATGATTCGTTCTTTCGACATCATCAGTTCGGCACGCAGCACCGATGAGCTTAGATGAATGTAGAGGATATTGTTTTTTAAATAAATATTTGTTGTGTATGAAGCGATAGCCGGTCCCAGTATTTTGCCCCAGCCCGAAATAATCCGGCTTTCGGCAACTTTTGCTTTGATAAAACGATTTTCCTCGAAAAACTGTTTTATGACCTCGCCTAAACTTTCCGTATTTCTTCTCCTCATACCTGTTCTTTAATTTGTTCTATCAATCCTTGTTCTACGTGGTAGAGATGGTATGGACTGTTGCCGACAGCCAGTAATTCGTCCAGATGTTCGCGATTGGTATCGGTAATGAATATTTGTCCGAATTTTTTGTCCAGAACCAGTTTCAGAATTTGCTCCACCCGCTTGGAATCGAGCTTGTCGAAAATATCATCCAGCAACAAAACAGGCGTAGCGCTACCCGATTGCAGTAGGAAATCGAACTGTGCCAACTTCAACGCAATGATATAGGTTTTGTTCTGCCCCTGCGATCCGACCCTTTTTATCGAATAATCGTCCATTTGCATGTCCAAATCGTCCTTGTGTATGCCTACGGTCGAATAGCCCAGTATTTTGTCTCGTTCTCTTCGCTGTTTCAATAAAGCGGGGAAATCGGGATTGTAGAAGTGCGACTCGTATTTCAGTTCCACTTTTTCGTTCGATTGGCAGATAAAGTCGTAGAATTTTTGGAAGGTGGGGATAAATTGTTCCACGAATTCTTTCCTCCGTTCAAAAATAAACTGTCCCTCTCTCAGCATCTCGTCTTCCCACAGGCCGAAAAGGGTTTCGTCGCTCTTCTCCGCATCGGCTTTCAATAAGGCATTCCGCTGCTGGAGGGCTTTGTTGTATTTGATAAGCGAATGCAAATAACTTCTGTCGAATTGCGACAAAACAAGGTCCAAAAAGCGTCTGCGTTCGTCGCTCCCTCCAAGTATCAGCTCCGAGTCGGATGGCGAAACCAGCACCAGGGGCAAAAAGCCGATGTGATCGGATAGTTTTTCGTATTCTTTTTTGTTCCGTTTAAAGCGCTTTTTTTGTCGGCGTCTCAGGCTGCAAAAAATTTCTTCTTCTTTTTCGTTCACATTGTACCAGCCCTGTATTACGGCAAATTCGGCATCGTGCCTCACGTTTTGCGTATCTATCGGGTTGGTGTGGCTTTTGCAAAACGAAAGGTAATAAATGGCATCGAGCAGGTTGGTTTTTCCCATGCCGTTATTACCCAAAAAGCAATTGATTTTAGGGGACAAGCTCAAATTGGCCTGTTCTATATTTTTGTAATTGATAATGGATAGTCGCTCTAAAATCATTTTCTTTCAAGTTTAGCCTCAGCCTCTCCAAACCTCCCCGCAGGGGAAGCTTCCGAATCCCCCCTACGGGGGGTGGGGGGGCTTATTACTTTCTTCACCGATTTATGCAACAAAAGCAAGCGCTTGGCCTCTTCATACTCCAATCCGAGTTCGGCGGCAATCATGCGGGCGCCTCTGTCAATCAGCTTGGCATTCGACAATTGCATGTTTATCATCCGGTTGCCTTTTACTCGTCCCAACTGAATCATGATGCTGGTCGAAATCATGTTCAATACCATTTTTTGACCTGTTCCCGATTTCATCCGCGAACTGCCGGTTATAAATTCGGGGCCGACAATAATCTCAATGGCTATATCGGCCTCGCGAGACAGGGGCGAATCGGGATTACCGGCTATGGAGGCCGTCAGTATGCCGTTCTTCCGGGCTTCGTGCAATGCGCCTGCCACATAAGGCGTACTGCCCGATGCCGCAATGCCGACGAGGGTATCTTTATCGTTTATCTGGTGTTTCAATAAATCGTTCCATCCGGCTTGGGCATCGTCTTCGGCTCCTTCAACCGGATTGCGAAGCGCTTTGTCGCCACCGGCAATAATTCCGATAACTAGCGATGGAGGCATACCAAAAGTGGGTGGTATTTCCGATGCATCGAGTACGCCCAAACGCCCGCTCGTCCCGGCTCCTATGTAAAAGAGCCGACCGCCTTGCTTCATTCTCGAAACAGTTTCCGAGACAAGTTGTTCGATTTGCGGAATAACTTTTTGCACGGCTAAAGCCACTTTCTGGTCTTCGGCATTGATAGCATACAGCAACTCGGAAATGGTTTTTTTTTCCAAATCGTCGTACAATGAAGCTTGCTCTGTAATCTTAATAACCGACATATCTCCCGTTCCGAATTACCAGTTAACAGCTTCGATACCTTTTGAAACAAGGTAGTTATTGGCCATGCTGAAATGCTTGTTCCCGAAAAATCCGCGGTGAGCAGACAAGGGCGAAGGGTGGGGCGATTGCAGGACAAGGTGTTTTGAAGGGTCGATAAATGCCGATTTTTTTTGCGCATACGACCCCCAAAGCATAAACACAATATGCTCCCTGTTTTCGGCAAGTTGGCGGATAGCTGTGTCGGTAAATGTTTCCCAGCCTTTGTTTTGATGCGAAGCTGCCAGATGCGCCTGCACGGTTAATGTGGCGTTGAGCAGCAATACGCCCTGATTTGCCCAGCGGGTGAGGTTCCCCGACGCCGGTATGGGAATCCCCAAATCGGTATTAATTTCTTTGAATATATTAATCAGCGAAGGCGGAAACTGGATGCCGTCGTTCACCGAGAACGACAGTCCGTGCGCCTGACCAACATTGTGGTAAGGATCTTGTCCGAGTATAACAACCTTCACTTTGTCGAAAGGAGTGTGGTCGAAAGCGTTGAATATAAGCTTGGCAGGCGGAAATACTGCTTTTGTACGGTATTCGTCCCTGACAAAATTGGTAAGATTAATAAAATAGTCTTTTTCAAATTCTTCCGACAGTTGCTTTTTCCAAGTCTCCTCAATCCTGACATCCATATTCTGAGCAATAATTGTTTAGTTTGATTAAAATAAAGCCCAAAGATACTATTTTTTTCGTTTAATAGCAGGATAGCTCAATTTATGACTTGCCAATTGACAAAAAAGTTATACTTTTGTAGGCAGAAAAAAAACGGTCCCGTAGTTTAACGGATAAAACGTAGGATTCCGGTTCCTATGATGGGGGTTCGATTCCCTTCGGGATCACTAGAGTATTTTTAAAGAGGCTGTCTCAAGAGCCTGTCATCCCGTGCTTGACACGGGATATCCTAACAAACATCAGCTGAATGTCAGGAGATTGCGGGTCGGCGCCCGCAATGACAACTTCATAAAAAAAACTTATGAGACAGCCGCTTCAAAAGTCCCCCTACGGGGATTCAGGGGGTTACCCTAAACCAGTCCACATCAATGCGTCCGCCGTCGTTATTACTTACCGGGCGACTACAGAACAAACCGACTTTTGCGCCAATCCATTTCCCTTCCTTTGCCGTGAAGGAATTGCCTAATGCCTGATATTTTTTTCCATCCGCACTGTAACCGAATGTGCAACTTCCATCGGGTTGTATTTTCACGCGCAGATAAACGGTACTGTCTTTCAAGGTTGTTGTTGCATTTGTTTTTTCGGCGCTTCCCTTGTCGGCTTTCAGGCATTCGTTTTGCGAAAGGCGCAGGCCTTCAGCCGTATTTTCCAGCGATAACAAAGCATAATCCAGACCCATAACAAGCAATCCTGTGCGTTCGCCTTTTATGTTTGCGGAGGGTATAAACGTGATTTTTGCTGTGGCCGTAAAATTGGTTGCAGGCAGTTTTTGCAACAACAGGTTCGGAACATCCCACAGGTTTTTATAATTATCGACCACCGGAACAGAGTACAAACTCAATACATCTTTTTCCTGATTGGTGAAATACCACCAGTCCATTGGGTTGCCGTGCCATTGCCATTGCAAGCCAAGCTGATTATCCGAAAATTCATCGCTTTCGACAGGCGTTGCCACCGGATACGTTGCCCCCACATTTGGTTTTGTATAGGTCAGCACAGGCTCTCCGCAGCCGTCGCCATCTTTGTCCTCGCCAATCACCGGCCAGTCGTTTATCCACTTCATGGGTTGCAGATGCACAACACGTCCAAACATGTAGGTATCCTGAAAGTGCATAAACCAATCTTCGCCCGATGGCGTATCCACCCAGCCACCCTGATGTGGGCCGTTGATTGTTGTACTTCCCTGTGCCATAACAACCTTTCGTTCGTAAGGGCCAAAAATATTTTTGGAGCGCAGAGCCACTTGCCAGCCCGTAGCCACGCCACCCGCCGGAGAGAAAATGTAATAATAGCCGTTCCGCTTATAAAATTTAGGTCCTTCAATCGTTACATCCACATCGTGGCCTTCGTAAATGATTTTGCTGGCGCCCACAGCCTGCTTGCCATCCGGCGTTAAGCGCGTAACAGCCAGTATGCTTTTTATTCCGGCACGGCTTCCGGCAAAGGCATGAACAAGGTAAGCCTCTCCGTTTTCGTCCCAAAGCGGACAAGAATCTATCAATCCTTTTCCTGCTTTCACCAAGCTAAGCGGTTCCCACTTGCCCGCCGGATTTTTGGTTTTTGTCATGTAAATACCATAGTCGGGGTCGCCGTAGTAAATGTAAAACTCGCCGTTGTGATAACGGATAGATGGCGCCCAAACTCCGTTCCCGTGTTGGGTTTTTGCAAAAACATCTTCGGGTATTAATCCAGGAATAGCTGCTCCTATAATTGTCCAGTTAACCAAGTCTTTCGAGTGCAAAATCTGCAGGCCCGGAATAGAACTGAAACTCGAAGCAGTCATATAATAATCCTCTCCTACGCGGCACACGTCCGGGTCGGAGTAATCGGCATACAACACCGGATTTTTATACTTGCCGTTTCCCAAGTCCGATACCCACACTTTAGAGACGTATGGCGCCGCATTCTTTTTCAAATACCTGGTCAAGTCTTTTATGTTTTGCTTTTCGAGTTCATCGACAAAAAGACCTGCCGTGTAGCGCGCCCCGTACTCAACAAAATGCGTGTTATCGGTTAATCCATTGGGATATAGCTTATATATTCCCGGCTGAAGATTCATAAAGAACGAAGCGGATTTTTCCACCCCTTCTTTGTTTATCCACTCGCGTGTACGTTCGTGCATATCCACAAACAACACTCTTTTGTCTTTTGCTACCTCGCGTACAATACCGGGATAAATGCCGTGCGTGTCAACCAATTTTCCATCCTCTCCAAATTTCCGGCGGACAATGGGTGTGCACAAAACAGGAATACCTCCCTTTGCCCGAACCTCATCGACAAAACGAATCAGGTTCTTTTTATATTCTTCGGGAGGCGTATAACTTTTCTTTTCGGGCGCCGCATCGTTGTGTCCGAATTGTATAATTACATAATCACCCTTTTGTAGGTTTAGTGTAATTTTACTCCATAAACCTTCTTCGATAAAGGTGCGTGAACTTCGCCCGTTCTTCGCATAATTTTCTACAACAACCTCATCGGTAAAAAATTCGGGCAACAGCATTCCCCAGCCTCTTTCGGGCGCAGGTTCGGCTGTTGTTTCACCGGTTTTGGCGTCTTTCAGCGGTTTATACATCACTTTGTCGGCCATTGTCGAATCTCCGGCCATAAAAACATGCACAGGACGCTCTTTTCCTGCCGTAAACAAGATAAAGCATAAAGCGATACCCCATATTATTAATTGACTGTTTTTTTTCATTGCTTGTAGGTTTTTTCCACCTCACCTCCCCCAACCCCCTCCTACTGAGGGGGCTTTGAAAGCCTCCCCAGTAGGGGGAGGTTGGAGAGGGTGGGGGGGCGATTATTTAGCTAACTGTATATTTTCGTTTCGAGTACCAGTTTCTTTTACGATAGGGCTTAGCGAATCGCATTGGGCGGTAATATCCGTTGCCTGCATGTTTTTCACGTTGTTGAGCAGGATGGCCGAACCCTCTTTTACTACTAATGTAACATTCTCGAATTTAATATCTTTTGCCTCGGAAAGTTCAGCGCCAAAATCCGCGCTGATGAAGGCATTTTTTACATTGATATTCGAAATATTCATTTCGGGCAGGCCATTAAAGAACAAGGCCCTGCGCGCATTTCGCGATACCAGATTCGTTACATAAATATTGCGGAAAACAGGCGTTTCTTCCGTAACTTCGGGAATCAGTTCGTCCAGCGGAGTAACATCGCCATCGGCCAAGGATTCGGAGGCTGATTTTCCGCCATAATACAAATCGAACAGAAACGAATCGGTAACAATGTCGAACATGTTGATATTGTTCACATAAATATTCTCGACAACACCACCCCGGCCGCGCGTACTTTTGAAGCGCAAACCAACATCCGTGCCCAGGAACTGGCAATTTGAAACCGACACATTGCGTACGCCACCCGACATTTCGCTGCCTACGACAAATCCGCCATGACCTTTGAATACCTTGCAGTTATCCACTATCACGTTTTCGGTAGGCATCCCTCTCTTCCGGCCTTCGGCATCTTTCCCCGATTTCAGGCAAATGGCATCATCGCCTACATCCAGCGTTGTATTTACCACAATCGCATTTTTACACGATTCCAGATCCAGCCCGTCGCCGTTTTGAGCGTAGGATGGATTTCGGATGAAGACACCGTCTATGATTATGTTTTCGCACATCAAGGGGTGAATATTCCAACTGGGCGAATTTTCGAAAAGAACGCCCTCCAAAAGGATATTCTTACACTCGATAAAACTCACCATCACCGGACGCATAAAGTCTTTGATGGCCAACCAATCAGCTTCCGTCAATACACCGCTGGGCACATTGAAGTTGGCTTCGCTCAACATTTCACCTTTCAAGGCCGATTCGGAAGGCAACCAGTAGGCTTCATTTTTCAGCACGCCGCCCGAACTTACCACATTGTTCCAATAACGTTGAGTAACCTTATCTTTCTTGAGCGGCCGCCACACTTCGCCCGAGCCATTGATAGTACCTTCGCCGGTGATAGCGATATTTTCGAGGTTTTTCCCCGATATGGGCGACTGGCAACGGCGGGTTTTTAATCCCTCGAATGACGTTTCGACCAAAGGATAGGCATCTTTATCGGGCGTGAACAAAATAAGCGCGCCTTTCTCCAAATGCAGGTTAATATTCGACCTGAAAACTATGGGGCCGGTAAACCACACGCCTGTGGGAACAATCAAGCTTCCCCCACCTTTTTCCGACAAGGCTCTCATGGCATCGTCAAAAGCTTGCGTATTCAGCGTCAAGCCATCGCCAACACCTCCGTGTGAGAGAATATTCGTTTCATTGCCGGGAAAGACCGGCTTCTCTACTCTAGGCATATCAAATGCCAGATTTTCATACAGATATTCGTATGGATAAAGGCCTGTCGCTTTTTGAGTACACGAAACAAGGCTTGTAGCCAAAACTACAACAGCAAAAATTATTCGTTTTGAAAACATATTCAACGATTTAATTAAAATTCAGAGAGCATCCGAAAAGTGCAGGAAAATATTGACACAATACTTATCTTTCTTTTCAGATGCTCTCGTAAATAAATAGACTTCAATATATTATGGCATTCTCCATTTTACGGCGCCTGAATTTTTAGCGCCGTTAAACGTATAATCAATACCATAGTTATCTTCCGATGGGTTCTTAAACAAAACAGTTTCATCTACCGAAAGCGATTCAAGTCCGTCTATTGGGTAGGTTGCAGTTCCGATGGTTGTCCAATCATAATTTGTTTTATACGAATTGGTTACGCCAAGCGTTACCGCTGTTCCGTTTATCATAATAGAACCTGCTGTACCTGCCGTATAAGCGCTCATGGCGCCTCCGGCGCTTCCGGCTGTTGCCAGCGAAGGGCCGAATATGGTATTTTCAATATTCAACACAGTTGGGTTAGCAGCCAAGCGGAGTAAAGGCGTGTTTGCATTCGCTGTAGTTTCTACCGGAGCATAACAGAATGTACAATTTTTTATATTGAATGTGGGGCCTGTTGCGCTCGCCCTTAAATCGGCCAACATAATGATATTGGTGATCGTAGAATTTTCGAACGTAACGGTTTCCATTTTTGCAGTCGCCTGATTGGTAGTTGTTACAACACCCTGGTCGCCAATACCGTTGATTGTACAAGCCTTGAATGTGATATTCTGTACGCCATCGGTAGCTCCCTGCAAACGAACAATGGCACGGTAGCCTTCAATCAAACAGTCTTCAAACACCATGTTATTGACTGTTGAACCGGAATTATTGACATTGTAAACCTGACGTCCGCCAAAGCCTTTATCGGTGGTTGCACTGATAGGCAAGTCCCTCGCTTTGTCGCTGATGAAGTTGATACGCTTGAATGTTACATTATCAATCACAGCTCCGGTATTGCTCTGGAGACCTCCGCTCTGTATGAATATAGCATTGCCTTCGAGCGATAAACCGGTAGTATAAGTAACCGATTTCTCGAATTTGATGGCATTCGTTACGTCATATTGGAATCCGCCTTTCAGGATAATCGCCAGACCATCAATTTCATTCATCTTGGCCTTTACTTCTGCCGACAACAAAACTTCGGCGCTATCGCTCACGCTCCTCAGGTCGAGGTATTTGCCTGCACCGTATATTGCATCAAAGTCTTCGGCAACCGATGTTTTGAACAGCAGGCGTCCTTCGTAAGTGTCGCCGGTTTGTTCTGCACCCGAATAAGCATACAATTTGTAGGAAGTTGCCGGATTCAAACCGTAAACAGCTACTTGTCCGCTTTCGTATTCGGCCTGCGATACAACGGCATCAACAGTTGATTCTGCCGGATCTTCGGGTACTATTTTAATGGATGTAATGGGTTCGCCATCAGCTTTCCAAGTAACCAGTACTGCTACGTCAATCACCCGTGTCGATTGCAATTTAGTGGGATAAGTTACCGACAAAGCGTCAGTTTCATACAATCCCGATTCAATGTTATCGCCTACGGCCTTAATTTTCAGCTTATACTGTTCGTCCCATTCCACATCGGCAAAGGTGAATGGAGAAGACGTAACCAACTCGGTTCTGTAACTTACAAAAATAGGATCGCCTGCTTCGTCTTTGCCATCAGCTTTAAGAAGTTCAAGCTCGTAAGAAGTAGCTCCTTTAATATTGTCCCAGGTAGAAACAACGTTATTGTTCTGCTTCTCGATTGAAGCGATAGGCCTGAACAGACGGGGGGCATCCCCCAAGTCGTCGTCCTCGCAACTTGTAAAACCTGCACCTGCAATGAGGGCAAGCATTATGTATCTGAAATATTTTAATGTTTTCATATTCGTTTTCTTTTTTATTTATTACGGATAGCATAACCTTCGTTAGAAAGAACACCTGCCGATGCAATAATCCTTGATTTCGGGAGAGGCATCACATAAGGAGTTACTTTATTTCTGAGCGCCGAAAGATTTTCGGTACCGCTAACCAAACCATCAGTCAGACCAAACCAGCTGTAAAGGATGCTTTCGGGAATAGTTCCTTTCTGTATGTCTTCGCCGGTAACAGGGTCGGTACCATAAGGTTGCTTAGTGGTTGGGTCTTCTTTTGAAACGCTGACAAAATACTTGGCAAAATCAACACGGTAAAGATCGGCGCTGGTTCCAACCGCTTTGGCATCGTCATTACTAATAGTTACAGCGCTCTTGTAAGGCTCGGAAGTATCGTCCCTGGCTGTGAATACATCATTTTCGAACTGAACCATTCCGCTGTTAAACGTGAAATACAACCTGTTTGCCACGTTCAGGTCTGCCGATACCAGATTTTTATCATAAATCAGTTCGCCGTTTACCAGTTTAACTTTTTGGGCATTCATTCCTGCGTTTATCATCCATCCGATGGTATTGACGATGGCATCGCTGTAATAATTCCAGCGAATCAGGTCGAATTTACGAACACATTCGCCGCCAAATTCCCAGGCGCGTTCGTCCCTGATTGCTTTCTTGAACGAATCGTAATCGTTCAGGTTATTAATATAATTATCCACCAGCGCTCCTTTATTAGAAGCATTGACAAATGCGCGTTCACGTACTCGTTTCAGCAGATCTTTTGCTTCGGCAGTTGGGCCGTTGGCAATTTCGTTATCGGCTTCGGCAAGCATCAGCAATACATCCGGGTAGCGCAGAATAGGCCAGTTGATACCGGTATTCTTCGAGTCGCCACTAGCCGCAGAGGTCAAATCCAGACGAGACCATTTAGCTGTTGATATATCCATGGGGTTCATAGCATTCTGAACCGATTCGGTAACATACTTGTAGGGCGCCACCGTAACGTTAAAGCGTTGGTCTTCTTTATCGAATGAGGTTACATACGATGCTGTGAGACTGGTATAGTTTGTAGTTGAACCTTTTACGCTGCTCAACACAGGAATACCGATACACCAGCCCACGTCGCCACCGCCACCCTGAACAAATCCCATTTCAAACAACACATCGCTGTTTGCCGGACTTGCCGAGTTAATCTGGGTATAGAATATGTTCTTGAAGTTGGTAGGAAGCGCTCTGTCTTTCAATGCGATAAGTTTACGGCAATAGGCTTGTGCCACTTTGTAGAAGTCGTCGCTGGTTTGCGCTGTTTGTTCCACGCCGTTTTCATCTTTATAAACAACCGCTTCAATTTTATCGTCAATCCGGCAACGCGACATGGAGCCGTCGAACTGCATGGAGTATCCGGCACGGAAAAGCGCCAGTTTAGCGATAAAGCCCAATGCAAATTCACGGTTCATCACCTCAGTTTTATTATTCAGCTGGTCGGCCCACAACATGCTTTCTTCTACATTCACCAAATCCTGAATCAGCTGCGAATAGATGATATTCTTGTCCGAGCGGGGAGGATTAATATCGGCTCCATAAACCGAAGGAACTGTTACAAATGGCACATCGCCCCAAAAATTACATAACAGAAAATAGCGGTAGGCACGCAGGCAATAGGTTTCGCCCAGCAACTGCCTCATGGTTTTATCGCCATCTTTATACATCTGACTGGCTTCGATTCCCTCAATTACCGAGTTGGCAAAACCTATTGCCTGGTAACAATGGTTGTAAGCAGTCTGAATATCGCCGAAATCACCGGCATTTATTCCCCATACTCCGCGCCGGTCGTTATGCGCTTCGGCCTGGGCTTTGGTGATTGGAGAAAATTCCACATCGGTGTTTTGCATCCAGTTGTTCGACATACGCGAAGTGTATGAATCCTCGGTGAAGAACGTATAAATGTGGTTCACCATTTTTTGAGCGTCAGTCGGGTTCGAGCACAGATACTCACGGTTATCTTCCGATAGCGTCTTCGTATCCAAATAATCGTCGCAGGAAGTTGCAAGTAAACTTCCAAACAAGATTGCCAAATATACTATTTTATTTTTCATATTTATTCCTTAATTAGTTTAATTAGAATGTTATATTCACTCCGGCTGTCCACGAAAAAGACTTGGGATAAACAGAGTAGTCAACACCTGGAGTTATATTACCTACCGAACTTCCACGTACCGAAGAACTTACCTCAGGATCGTATCCTGTGTAGCTTGTCCAGGTATAGAGGTTGTTTAAGGTACAATAGAGACGTAACTGGCTGCATGCAAACTTCTTTGTGAGAGTTGCAGGAAGCGTATATCCTACTGTCAGGTTCTGGAAACGAAGATATGAACCGTCTTCTACTGCCCACGAAGAGACCAGCGGGTTGTTATCGGGGATGGTCAGGGGCGACCAGTACGATTTTCCGGCATTCATCGCTTTCAATGTTTCGTAGTCGTTAACCAGCTCACCGGTCGAACGGTCGAGGTAGGTCCAGGCGCTTGTAGCTGGATTCATGTAGTCGCGCAAATTGGCATTGGTATTACGGTACGACTGTGTAGTTACAATCTTATCCATGTTGTAAACGCTGTTTCCATACACCCAGTTGAACATGGCCGACAGGTCGAAGCCCTTATAAGTGGCATTCAGACCAAAGCCTCCCGTGTTTTTCGGTGTGGTTTTACCTATAACCTGACGGTCTTTTGCATCAATTACATTGTCTTCTCCGGGATTCAGGTTTTTCAACTTCACTGCTCCCGGACGGAGGCCTGCATTAGAACCGGCCGACGAATAGGCATTTGATGGTATCGGGTTGCCGTTGTCATCCGTTTGTCTTAAGATATATTTTCCACTGCTGTCGAACTGGAAATGCTTGCGTCCGTTGGCATCGGTATAAGTTTCAAAATCGTCTGCCTGATAAACGCCGTCATAAACAAAACCATAGATTAAGCCCACCGGCTGACCTACAATCACGCGGTAATCATCACTTTCGTGTGTGTCGGTAGAGAATGCGCCCGATTGATAATCCATTATGTTTATATCGCCGGTCAGTTTATCAACCTTATTTTTATTAAATCCGACATTGAAATTGAAGTTCAACGAAAAGTCTTTTTGTTGAACAAGCGCCGCGTTTAAGGAAAGTTCCACCCCTCTGTTGGATGTTTGACCTATATTTTTTTGTACTGTGCTATATTCCACAGCAGGCGTAGGAACTATAACCAACAGGTCGCGGGTGGTGTTCCAATAATACTCAAGACTACCCGACAAGCGTTCTCTGAAGAATCCATAATCGATTGCGACATTGCGCGTAACGGTTGTTTCCCATTTCAATGTGGGATTCGCCATTTGCGAGTTGGCCAGCGTATAATGTGGATTAAGGATGCTGCCCGCTCCATAATTTTTACCCCCGCTATATGCTTTATACAAGGTTTCAAACAAACCGTTACCAATATTATTATTGCCAACTTCTCCGTAGCTCAGGCGCAGTTTCAGGTTAGACAAATAATCTTGTGTGCCGGCCATAAAATCTTCTTCCGACACACGCCAGGCAAGCGCTCCGGCAGGGAAATATCCCCATCTGTTACCGCTCTGGAATTTGGAAGAACCATCGCCACGGAATGTCAAGGTAAGCAAGTAACGCTCGTTGTAATTGTAGTTCAAACGACCGAACAACGAAACCATCTTGGTATCTTTGGCCAATGAACTGGAAATTATTCTGGAACCTATTTCTCCCGAATTTGAAGCCAGTGAAGCAAATGTTTTTTCGGGTGCTATATCTTTCTGAAAGCCTTTTCCGGTCAGACCCATACTTTCCGAACCGCTTTGGTTTAATTCGTGTCCCAACATCACATTAAACTTGTTCTTGTCGTCTAGCTCAGTATCCCATGTCAAGGTATTGGCTATACGATAACTGTAACTATTCTTTTTGTCCCATTCGGCCATTGGCAAGCTGTTTCCGTCTTTGATGGCCTTTTCGCTTTTGGCGCCATACCAGTCTTTTTGTTCGTTGAACAAGTAGTTGTATCCGCCTTCCAGTCGGTAAGTCAAGTTCTTGAGGATATTCCAATCCAAAGCTCCGGTAAAGTTATAGCGGCGTTCGGTTTTACGACGCCAGTATTGGGCAGCCTTTTCGGCTTGGGTCATATTGTCGGTCAGGTACTGGTCGAGTTCTTCGTCGCTCAGCGTACTGGGGTCGAATACGGTAAAATCGGCTAAACCGTTGACCGGCGCCCGCATCATAGCTTCGTACGAACGCACTTTGTAGGTTCCACCGCTGGTACCGGCTCCTTTGGTTTGCGTATCGGAAACACGCACGCCAAAATCGAGCTTGAGGTTGGAGGCTAATTTATGGTCTAGTTTAAAGTTCAGGTTGAAGCGGTTGTAACCGTTGTCTCTCATCAAGCTGTTGTCGGTGAGGTAGGTTCCGCTAAGTGAGAATTTGGTAATATCTGTTCCGCCGGTTACATTGATGTTGTGCGACTGCGAAATACCGGCATGGCTGAACATGTCTTCTTGCCAATCGGCGCCTTTTTGGTATTTATACAGGTCCAAGTCGTCGTAAGCGCCGTATTTTTTTTCAAAACTCGAGACTTGATTCCGTACCAGGGCTTTTTCGTAATTGAACATCACAAAGCTGTAAGGATCCATCACGTCTATTTTCTTTGCCAGCGATTTGCCTTGCAGGTAGCCGTTGTAGGAGATTTTGGTTTTTCCGGCTTGTGCGTTTTTGGTGGTGATAAGCACTACCCCGTTGGCTCCGCGCGATCCGTAGATAGCCGTTGAGGAAGCGTCTTTCAGTACCACAATGTCCTGAATATCGGTAGGAGCCACATCGCTGATGCTGCCTACCGGAAATCCATCCACTATATAAAGTGGCGTATTGTCTCCGGTTATGGAGCCACCCCCACGCACACGGATAATCATTTCGGCATCGGGCGATCCGTCTGATGTGGTAATCTGCACACCGGCCAAACGTCCAGTCAGCGCCTGTGCCGTACTTGTTACAGGAATTTTGGCAATTTCGGTACCCTGAATAGAGCTAACCGAACCGGTGAGGTCTCTTTTCTTGACCGAGCCATAACCAATAACAACTACTTCATCCAGGCTGGTTGAATTTTCTTCCAGTACAATATCGAAAGTTGTACCGTTGATGGGGACTTCTTTTGTTACGAACCCTAGATACGAAACAACCAAGGTTTTACCGTCTGTTGTTTTCAGGGTGAATTTACCGTCCATATCGGTCGCGGTTCCGGCTGATGTTCCCTTAACAAGGACAACAGCGCCAATAACAGGCTCTCCGTTTGTTTCTTTCACAACACCCGTCAGGGTCTTCTGTTGCGCAAACATAGCGTTGCTACATAAAAAGAGCAACGAAAAAACCAACATCGAGCGCCATACTCTTTTAGTTTTCTTCATAATAGTTTTCATTTAAAAATTAACAGTAAAGCCCTCCCGCCCCCCGTAGGGGAAAGCCCCTCCAACCTCCCCGTGGGGGAGGCTTCAGGATCCCCCCTACGGGGGGCGGGGGGGTGGTTTTTTTATTTTATAACTTTGTCTGTCGAAACAGAACCATCGGTGTAGGTTGTTTTCTTAATCAACACACCTTTGGCATTTTCGTTTGCTACTCTTCCTTGAAGGTCGTAATAGCTAACCGATTTTTCTACTTTTTCGGCATCTGCCGAAGAAACGCCGGATCCGCTAGCTTCAAACTGAAGGAATCCGTAATAAATACCACCATTAGGGTTAAGAACTACTATTCCGGCTTCGGTTATCTTATAAACTTGGGGAACAATGGCTTGCGTATCCGCTGCTTCAAGAGCAGCTGCTGCCTCAGAAATAGCAGTTCCATCTTCTTTTTCCAATTTATAGCCACGAAGTTCAGAAGCACTTGAATTATAACCTCCTACTGTTAGTGTGCCTGCTGAAGGGCAATCAATGTAAATCTTCCGGCCATTAGTGGTATTGGAAGCGCCATTGGTTTCGAGGCGTACAGTAGTTTCCACGCCATTTGTAAATTTAAGGTCAGCCTTATCTATCCTGGCCGTTCTATTGGAAGGCGATACAATCTTAAAAATACCAAGAACACGGTCGTCATTCAACAGGTATTTATTCCCCGAACTAAGGGCAGCAGGCCCTTCTGCTTCTGCTTCCGCTTTTATGGTTTCATACAGTTCCTCAAATTTCACAAAGTGAGTTTGAGCGGTAGCGCTTACTACAAAAAATGTAGCTACTAATGTTAAAAGTAAATTTCTTTTCATAATAATAAAATTTTAAATAGTGAATAAAAGCCCCCCCGCCCCCCGTAGGGGGGATTCAGGATCCCCCCTACGGGGGGCGGGGGGGCTGGTTTTTTATTTTATAACCTTGTCTGTCGAAACAGAACCATCGGTATAAGTTGTTTTCTTTATCAATACGCCTTTGGCATTTTCGTTTGCCACTCTTCCCTGAAGGTCGAAATACACTGCCGATTTTTCTACTTTTTCGGCATCAGCCGATGAAATGCCGGTTGTGATACTTGTTAAAAATTCAATAGCATAAAACCGTGTATCACCTCCTGCCGCATAAACAGAAATAATATAAGTTTTCTCAGGGTCAAAAGATAAATATGGCAAGATACAACTACCGCTGGTAGCTCTGGTCATTGTTGCAACTTCTATCGGGATACTCGCGTCTGAAAAGCCCTCAGCATCTACATCATTGTATCCTATGGCTATACCCCTGCCTGCAGAGCCGGTGTATCCATGAACAATAACGCCGGCAATACCGGAAACGCGCATGTGAACAACTCTTTTTTCCGAATTATAAGCGCTTGTCCCGCCATCTGTTTTTATCTGCATCATACCCACGGAACTTGCTGATTGAAGATTATCTGTAATTCCGCTAGGATTACCCGCTGGAGCCCCTGTCAAATTTGTATAATTATAGTCTCCTTTACTATAACTCGGCGCAACAACCCACAATGTTTCGGGGTCTTCTGCACCTGTCAGGTCTCGCGGATAGAAGATGATAGTATTGGATGTAATTTCGTTAGTTACTTGGGGTCTGTAATCCTTCGCCTTTACGGTCATGTTACCCATTACCAGCAGGATAGCGAAGAGTAATGTAAATTTTGTAAATTTTTTCATATTCTGAAATTTTTAGTGATTAATATATATAGTTAATATAAACTAGAGTATAATTTTAGTTACACAAGGCGAATCGTATCCTTCGCTGAGGACTTTCACAATATAGATTCCGGTTGGCACAGCCGACAAGTTTATTGTTTCGCAGGCGCTGTTATAGATTTGCGAATAAATTCTTGCGCCCGAGGCAGTAAATATATCAATCTTTTTCGGTCTTTCCGCCGATTCAACAGTTAAAGTTTTAGCCGAACGGTTGATATAGCACTTTATTTCGCTATTGCCTGCTGTATATGGCTTCAACCCGGAGGTAAGGCCACCTTCGTTTTGTTTGCCGGTGATTTCGCCAACAAGGCTGTTCAGATACACTTCCAGACAGGTATAACCTTCGGCGTTGAGGGCGGTAGCGGTTTTCCCCGGGTAATTGGCATCCAGCCAGCCATTGGGTATGCCGTCGCCGTCAGAATCGGCAGGAGCTGTCGATTGCGCCAATGCCGGCCAGGCCGACCATTCATCGCCCGCACCGGCAGGTTTCAAATCCCTTTGCGAATCAATAATGCCCGGACGATTGGCGGTTGCACCTTTGTATGCTGCCGTATTCGTGCGCGCTTCTTCAATAATTCGTGCGTCCAAGGCATCGCGGTGCAACGAACAGCCCGCATACAGCAATACTTGGTCGTAGGCCTGTTGGGCGGTGTGCGTAGTAACCACGTCGGTAGCAAGCGGTTCCGAAAGTCGAAGCGTATCTTTTGTTATTTGGCTAAGCGTTCCGTATTTGGAATGAATTTGGTTGTAAACGCCATACGTCCAGTTGTCGGCAGTAGCGTTGGCATGGCCGTCTATCACATTGCCGGTGATGTAGAAATCGCCCCACACATCTTCTATTGCGGGGAAGGAATTGTCTATTTTTTTGTCAATGGCAACAATACGTCCTTTTTTGGTAGCATTCGCGGTATTGGCAGGGCCCGGCTTGTAATAATTGTTTACAATATTCACGTGCATGGCTTCGGCGCCATAACATCCCTCGCCATTGTAGTTGTAATACACATTGTTCCTTATGTCGGACAATTCGTTGGTTGGCGTAGAATTTGCCCCGGGGCCGAGACGCGGAACACGGCTTTTGTGATGCGCCATCAGGTTGTGGTGAAAACTGGCTTTCATACCGCCCCAAATACCGCCATATCCATGTTCGCCTTTGGAATGGCTCGACAGATTCATGCTTTCGGATATAAGGCACCATTGCAGGGTAAAATTTTCGTTTTCGTAGAACGAGCAACATTCATCGGTTGACCAGCTCACCGAGCAGTGGTCGATGATGATGTTTTTGTGTCGGCGTCCGCCCATGGCATCGGCGCCATCCGAACTGATGTCCCGTTCGTCGCCCATGCGGCAGCGAATATAGCGGATAATTACATTATCGGCATTTATCGTAACCGGAAAACCGCCCACACAGATGCCATCGCCCGGAGCCGATTGTCCGGCAATGGTCAGATTCCCGTTATTTATTTTTAGTTCACTATTCAAGAATATGGTTCCCGAAACTTTGAAAAGTATAGTCCGTGCACCCGTGCGTGTAACTGCATACCTGAGCGAACCGGGGCTGGTGTTGTCGTCGAGATTGGTTACATAATACACTGCTCCGCCACGCCCGCCTGTTGTGTACCGGCCATGCCCTTCGGCTCCCGGAAATGCCGGAGTTTGAGCGTTTGAAAGGAAACAAACTGTACAAAACAGCGCTAAAAAGAAGAATTTTTTCATGGTATTCACTTTATTATGCAATATTAAGCTATTTTTATTTGACACAGGGGGGACAAATCACCTAAGAAAGGGGGACAAATAAATTGATGTGCTAATCGGCACATTATTCTTATTATTTACATTATTTTATTATATTTGCATCTTTGGAACCTTGAACTTTGAAACCTAAAAAACTATGCATAAAATCTTTGCCTTTATCGTTTTTTGCAGCATTGGCGCAACAAATGTCGCCGCTCAGCTTTCGCACTATTTCGAGCATTATTCCATCGAAGAAGGATTGCCCCAATATACCATTATGGAGATTATACAGGACCATAAGGGCTTTATGTGGTTTGCAACATGGGACGGCTTTTCCAAGTTCGACGGCTACCGGTTCAAAAATTACAAGGTACAATCGGGCGATACCTATTATATGAAGAGCAACCGGATTGAGAACCTGTGCGAGGACAAGTACGGGAATATCTGGTTGAAATCGTACGATGGCGAGGCGCATTGTTTCGACCCCCATACCGAAACTTTCAAGGGAATACAATCTATTCCCGGATACGAAAACTACCCGTTTCAGCTGTCGCAAATCAAGGTGCAGCCATCGGGAAAAGTTTGGTTGCTGTCCCTGCAAAATGGCTGTATCTGCATAACCGATTCCCTGTTTTCGGCCAAAGTATATAACGCGCCCAAAGGGCAATTGAAAGGGAATTCCGTTCATTTGGTACACGAAGACAAAAACAGCAACTCGTGGATACTGACTGATAATGGATTATGCCTTGTCAGAAGCGGACAGGACGAAACACTTCCTTTCTTTTTCGATAACAAGCTGGGGAACGAAAACCAAAGTTTTTTCTCGGCCATTGAGTTCGACAAAGAGATATGGTTTGGCTCGAACAAAGGGCGGATTTGGAAATATATAAAATCGACCGGCAAATTCAGCCTTCTCGAAACGCCTACAAGCTCCGATATTACCGGTTTTCAGGCCATACAGGGCGGTGAGCTGGTTATCTCGACCTCAAACGATGGATTCCTGACCTACAATCAAGCAGATGATACATTCCTGAAATACAACAGCGCAAATACCAAAGAACTGAAGAATAATCACGTAGTCCTCCTCTATTTCGACAAACTGCAACAGCTCTGGTTTGAGACGGACGAGCTGGGAATATACAAGTTCGACACCCAAAACAAACAAATAACCTACTTTCATGCAAAAGTAGAAGATATAACTCCGGCATCCATCACACCCCCTATCCCGATGGTTATAGAAGACATTTACGGGCATATATGGGTGCATCCGAAAGGAGGCGGTTTTTCGCAATACGACAAGTATAATAATAGTTTATTACCTTTCTATAATAATCAGTCGTCGCCCGACTGGCGGTTCTCGAATGTATTGCACACGGCCTACTCCGATAAGCAAGGCAATCTTTGGCTGAGCACGCATACGCATGGATTGGAGAAAGTTATATTTGATGTGGATTATTTCAAGATAATCCCGATAAACCCTCATGCCAAGTCGCCGACAGCCAACGATGTACGCGCAGTACTTCAGGATAAAGACAACAATATATGGATTGCCACCAAAAACAATTACCTGAGTGTTTATGACGAAAAATACAACCTGATTGGCTGCTTCACAAGCGCCGGTTCCATCTCAGGCGAACAGCCCTTTCTGGGTCCCGTATATTGCATGATACAGGACAACAAGGGCGATATATGGCTGGGAACCAAAGGAGAAGGAGTTTTCCGAATCCAAAAAACAACAAATCCCAAGCAATACCAAATCGAACAGTTCAAGAAAAGCACAAACGATATTTACAGCATTAGCGACAATGCCATATACAGCATATTTCAGGATTCAAAAGGAAATATCTGGGTAGGGACATTCGGGAATGGCTTGAATCTGGTAAAAACAGATGGAGAAAAAAAGACTGTTTTTATTAATCACCGCAACCTGCTGAAAAATTATCCCATCGAAACAGGCTATCGCGTGCGGTTCATTTCCGAAAATAAATACGGGAACATCAGCGTGGGAACCACTGCCGGATTAATCATGTTTTCATCGACCTTTTCGATGCCCGACGACATTGAATACAAGTACTATACCCGCAGCCCAAGCCAAAAAGAAAGCTTGAGCAGCAACGATGTACACGGCATTTGCAACACAAAAAACGGAGACATGTTTATCGCCACATTCGGCGGTGGAATAAATAAAGTAACCGAATACGACCCAAAAGGCTTTCCGCTGAAATTCAAAGCCTATACCGTTAAAGACGGATTGCCCTCGGACGTGTGTTTAGCCATTCTCGAAGACGAAAAAGGCAAACTATGGGTCAGCGTAGAGAACAGCCTGTCGAAATTTGACCCTGAAACAGAGAACTTTGAAACATTTGCGGGCATAAAACGGCAGATGTCAACCTCTAATTTTTCCGAAGCTTCCGTTTTTCGCTTGAGCAATAACGACCTGGTTTTCGGGTTATCGAACGGCATCCTGACATTTTCGCCGGCGAAGGTTAAAAACAACGATTTCAGACCCTACATCGCCTTTTCCGATTTCAGGCTATTCAATCAGCCGGTCGCTATCGGCAAAAAAGATTCTCCGCTGGAACGAAGCATTGAGGACATTGACGAGCTGGTATTGAAGCACAATCAAAACTCGTTCAGCATCGAATACACAGCCTTGGATTTTAATTTCCCCGACAATATTTTATACGCCTACAAACTCGAAGGTTTTGATAATGACTGGATTTACGCCCAAAAACGGCGGATTGCCAATTACACCAATATACCCAAAGGCGAATATGTATTTCGGGTGAAGTCGAGCAACAGCGAAGGAATCTGGGTGGAAAACGAACGGTCGTTGCCGGTAAAAGTTCTCCCCTCGTTTTGGGAAACTCCCTGGGCGATTTTTTTGTATATTGTGCTGTCGCTGGGGCTTATATTTCTGTCTGTTCATCTGCTGTCCATCTTCTACCAGTTGAAAAACAATGTCGAAATAGAGAAACAATTATCCGAGATGAAATTGCGCTTCTTCACCGACATTTCGCACGAAATCCGCACGCCGCTCACCATGATTACCGCGCCTGTTGATTACCTGCTGTCGGAGAAAGATACGCCGGAAAAGATGAAAACCCAATTGAATCTGGTCTCCCAAAATACGAACCGGATATTACGGCTTGTGAATCAGATTCTTGACTTCAGGAAAATGCAGCACTTCCAGCTGAAAATTCAGGAAACGGATTTGGGCGCTTTTGTCGAAAGCATAAGCAAAACCTTTGACGAAGAGGTGCGAAAACACCGGATCAACTTTAAGTTTGTCAATCAGGCGAAGGCCGAAAAAGTGTGGGTTGACCGCGATTGCATAGAAAAAATCGTGATGAACTTGCTTTCAAACGCCTTTAAATATACGCCCGACGAAAAGACAATTGAAATGACGGTGAAAGGAAACGAAAAACAGCTATCCATCGAGGTGAAGGACGAAGGTTGCGGCATATCGAAAGAAAAACAAAAGAGCCTGTTCACCCGTTTTGCCTCCTTCAACGAAGACAAAAGCAAGCCCAGCACGGGGATTGGACTATTCCTTGTAAAAGATTTGCTGAACAAGCATGGCGGAAAAATAACCGTTGACAGCGAACTGGGCAAAGGAAGTCTTTTTGTAGTAAGCTTCCCGCGCGGACTAAACCACTTCGATGATACCACAGAAATAATTGCGCCCGATTCGCAACCGGAAGATAAAAACGAATTGCCGGAACCGGTTGCCGAAACAGAACTGACCGAACAGCAGGAAACACCGGAGAAAAAGCCAAAGATATTGGTGGTGGAAGACGACGCCGATTTGCGAACATTTATCAAGACGCTGCTCGAACAGGATTACATTGTTGTTGAGGCCGAAGATGGAATTGCAGGTTTGGAAAAAACGAAGAAAACAAGTCCCGACTTTGTTGTCAGCGACGTGATGATGCCCCGCATGAATGGCATAGAATTGCTCCAGAAACTCAAAGAAGACATCACTACAAGCCATATTCCGGTGGTGCTGCTGACAGCAAAAGCCACCATCGAAAGCAAGTTGGAAGGGTTGACTTACGGAGCCGATGACTACATCACCAAACCATTCAGCGTACCCTATTTCCGCGCCCGGATTAATAACCTGATTGAACAGCGCAAACGCTTGCAGGTAATTTATCGCACGCAACTCACCACATCGTCCAACATCGAATTTGAACCGCAACCATTCGTTATTACTTCCCAGGACGAAATCCTGATGAAAAAAGCGATTGACATCATTGAGAAGAACATGGATAACAGCGAATTTACGGTTGAAGAACTAAGTTCGTCGGTTGGCATGAGCCGCTCGGTATTTTTCGACAAGGTAAAAAGCTTGACAGGCCTTGCCCCCCTGGAATTTATCCGAGATATAAAATTGAAGCGGGCGGCACAGCTATTAGCCTCGGGTGAATTTATGGTGAAAGAAGCATCGTTTATGATTGGCTTTTCCGACACCAAATATTTCGGAAAATGCTTCAAATCCAAATACGGAGTAACGGCTCACGAATACAAGAACGGCATTCGTCAGCGTGTGTAAAAAAAAAGAAAAGCCCGCAATATCACATTGCAGGCAAATCTTTAATTTTCATCTAATACATGAAAAACACACATCTACTAAGTACTAATATAACAAAGTAGGTTGGGAAAAGGTTCAGAAAAAATTAGCAAATTAGTAAATTTGACAATTAGTAAATGTATTGAGATGGGAAAAAAGAAAACGAAATTGGGGATACTGTTGGAGTTTTTAGAAACGATATAAGTATTTGAAATATGGCAAAAATAAATGTAAAACAAACAGATGTAACAATTATCAAAATTGATGATGTTGATTATATTTCGCTAACAGATATTGCGAAAGCAAAAAATCCGGATGCTAACGGCGTAATAGCAAATTGGTTGCGAAACCGTAACACCATTGAATATTTGGGGATTTGGGAATATCTGTACAATCCGAATTTTAAACCCCTCGAATTCGAGGGGTTTAAAAACGAAGCAGGGGCAAATGCTTTCACAATGTCGCCTCAAAAATGGACTGATGCCACGAAAGCCATTGGAATTATTTCTAAATCAGGACGTTATGGAGGAACGTTTGCTCACAAGGACATTGCGTTTAAATTTGCAAGTTGGATTTCTGTGGAATTTGAACTATATATTGTCAAAGAGTTTCAACGCCTCAAAGAAGAAGAACAGAAGCAACTTGGTTGGTCGGCGAATCGAGAATTAGCAAAAATCAATTACCATATTCACACCGATGCTATTAAGCAAAATCTTATTCCACAAGAGCTTACAGCTTCACAAATATCTTACGTTTATGCCAACGAAGCCGATGTGTTGAATATAGCTCTATTTGGAATGACAGCAAAAGAATGGCGCGACAATAATCCCAATTTGAAAGGTAATATCCGCGATTATGCCACAATTAACGAGCTAATTTGTCTTTCAAATATGGAAAATTTGAATGCTGTTTTTATTAACGAAAACATTATACAAAGCGAACGGTTGATAAAACTCAATAAAATTGCCATTCAGCAAATGACTGTTTTACAGGAAGTTGAAAATAGGCGATTGTTAAAATAATCCGACAATGTATTGAGCTAGGAAAAAAGAAAACGGAATTGGGGGTGTTGGATTTTTTTTGAAATCTTGGCTGGCGCGGACATGTTGTCCGTGCCTACATACCAATTCGTTGCCAAACATAGGCTGCAAGGCTGTAGTAACAGAAACGGAAGCAGTAATTATTGCACACTTTGTTGAAATAAAATCAACTATCTGTGAAATATTTTCTATCTTTGCACCCAATATATGCAGATAGAAAAATGAACGAATTAGAAAAGTTTGGAAATATACCGATTGACAACGCTGTTTTGTCCGACATAACAGGCAATTACAACTTCCCTCGAAACAAGGTTGCCTCCATGGAAAAGCGGGGCGATATTATTCGTTTGAAAAAAGGCTTGTATGTGGTTTCGGACAAAATCAGCCACAAGCAAATTTCGCGCGAGTTGATTGCCAATCATTTATATGGCGTTTCATACATTTCACTCGAAACGGCGCTGTCGCATTACGGACTGATACCCGAAAAGGTTTTTGCCATTCGTTCCATTACAACCAAGCGGGCAAAGCAGTTTGAGAATGCTTTCGGACGTTTTGAATATATTACCATGCCAACAGATTATTTTTCGATTGGTATTCGCCAACAAATAGTTGATAATGAATATGCTTACCTCATCGCCACACCCGAAAAGGCGCTTTGCGATTTGATTATCGCCACGCCTAGTGTGCGGATTCAATCCGTCAAGGCGATGCAAGCGTATTTGGAAGATGATTTGCGGATTGATTTTTCGGCAGTTGAAAATATTGATTTGGATGTGATTGGGCAATGTGCTGAGGTTGGACGGAAGAAGGGGGAATTGGGGTTGTTATTGGAGTTTTTAGAATGTGATTTAACACGCAAATAACAAAAAATTGAAATATGGATATTTACATTAACAGTCAAATGTTTGAGATTTACAAAATTCAAAATTCGGAAATAAATGAAGTTGCCGAAATTCTGACCGATGCGTTTAAAACGAATCCTGCATATTCTCTTATATTCAAAACAAAACAGGAAGAGGGATTGTTTTGGTTATTCAAAACGGCTCTTTTTATCAATAATCATAAACGCAAACTGACGAGTGTTGTGAAAGAAAAGAATACAAATAAAATAATCGGAACATTCACTTTCATACCACCGAAAGGTGTGCAAAATGGGCTTTCTATCTATTTGAAAATCGGAATTATAAAGTTTATATTGAAATTTGGAATAAATTCATTGGTTAGAATGCTTAAATTAGATTCTTTAAACAAAAACAGATTGACGAAATCAATAAAGTCCGCTGAATATTATTATTTGTCTATGGTGGTAATTCGCAAAGAATACAGAGGCGCAGGAATTGGAACTTCAGTTTTAAAGCCCGCTATTCAAGAATTTATTGCGTCTAATCCTGCCTGTAATTTAATTGGATTAACCACTCAACTACCTGAAAATGTAACATTTTATTCGCGTTTAGGCTTTGATAAAATAGATGAGGGCTATGTTGATTTCAAGAAAGACAGATATTATAATTACAATATGCAAATGTCGAATTAAAAATCTGTGTAAATCAGTTTATCTGTGTTATCCGCGTGCTAAAAAAATAAAGATATGAACTCAATTTTCCAAAATATGCTCTCGCGTTACGAAATACGCACAAAGGACGATTACACGAACGCCCTGCACGAAGTGATGCAACAAACAGCCTTAGCTGGCTTGTATCACGGTGGTTTTTTTAACCATGCTGCTTTTTATGATGGTACTTGCCTGCGCATTTTTTATGGTTTAGGGCGATTTAGTGAAGATATGGACTTTTCGCTTTTGCAGCCCGATGAAAATTTTCATTTGGAAAACTATTTCGATGCCATAACCGCTGAATTTCATTCGCTTGGGCGGGAAATCAGTATCACGCGAAAAGAGAAGAAAACGCAAACTAATGTAGAATCGGCGTTTTTGAAGGACAACACCGAAATTTACAATTTGGCTTTTACCACCGAAAAAAGCATAAAAATAAAAATCGAAGTCGATACACAGCCACCCTTGGGCTTTTCAACGGAACACAAACTATTGATGTTGCCCTTTTCTTTTATGGTGCGCTGTTATACACTACCCGATTTATATGCCGGAAAAATGCACGCGCTCTTGTTCCGCGCATGGAAAAGCCGGGTAAAAGGGCGCGATTGGTATGATTTCGAGTGGTATGTTCGTAATAATACCGAATTGAATTTTAGGCACTTGCAACAACGATCGGAACAAATCAATGTAATCAAAAGCGAGGATTTTACACCCGAAATTTTCAAAAACTTATTGAAAGAAAAAATCCTGAAGACGGATATTGATTCAGTCAAAAACGATATTCGCCCATTTATCAAAAATGCTTCAGAAATGGATATTTGGTCAGCGGATTATTTTTTGCAATTGGTTGACAGGATTAATTTTAGTTCAAAATAAGCCGCGGGCAATTTTGGGCAGACACACAAGGTCTGCCCCTACTACTCATCTTCCTCAACCACCAAATTATCTATAATAAATACCTGTCTTTCGGGGGTATTTTTCCCCATATAGAAGTTGAGCATTTCTTTTACGAGGTCTTCTTTTTTCATCGTTACCTTGTCGAGGCGGATGTCTTTGCCGATAAAATGCCTGAATTCGTCCGGTGATATTTCGCCCAAACCTTTGAAGCGGGTTATTTCGGGATTGGCGCCCAATTTGCTTATCGCTGCTATGCGTTCTTCTTCGGTGTAGCAATAAATCGTTTCCTTTTTGTTCCGCACCCTGAACAAGGGTGTTTGCAGAATATAAACGTGATTTTTCTTGACCAAATCGGGGAAAAACTGCAAAAAGAACGTCAGCAACAGCAAGCGGATGTGCATACCATCGGTGTCGGCATCGGTTGCTACAATCACTTTATTGTAGCGCAATCCGTCCAGGCCGTCTTCAATATTCAATGCCGCCTGAAGCAGGTTGAACTCTTCATTTTCATAAACAATTTTTTTGGTCAGCCCAAACGAGTTAAGGGGCTTTCCCCTCAAGCTGAACACCGCTTGCAGGTTAGGATTGCGGCTCTTTGTTATAGAACCGCTGGCCGAATCGCCCTCTGTTATAAAAATGCAGGTATCGTCCAAGCTATCGCCTTTAGTATCATTGTAATGGATGCGGCAGTCGCGCAATTTCCGGTTGTGCAGATTCGCTTTCTTTGCCCGGTCGCGAGCCAGCTTGGTAACTCCGGCAATGGCTTTGCGCTCTTTTTCGGAGTCCAATATCTTTTTCAACAATATTTCGGAAGTTTCGGAGTTGCGGTGCAGGTAATTATCCAGTTCTTTTTTAATAAAGTCCCCGATAAACTTCTGAACCGAAGGCCCGTCAGGCCCCATATCCCGGGAGCCCAGTTTTGTTTTGGTCTGCGATTCAAAAACCGGTTCTTCCACTTTTATGCTGATGGCGGCCACAATACCGCTGCGAATATCGGCATAATCGAAGCTTTTGTTGTAGTATTCTTTAATCACCCGCGACAAAGTCTCTCTGAAAGCCGATTGATGCGTACCCCCCTGCGTGGTATGCTGCCCGTTCACAAACGAATAATACTCTTCCCCATACTGATTGGTGTGAGTAATAACAATCTCTATATCAGATTCTTTGAAGTGAATAATCGGATAGAGAGGCTCGGATGTCATATTTTCCTGAAGCAGATCGACAAGTCCGTTTTTCGAGAAGAACTTTTTACCGTTATAAACAATGGTCAGGCCGGTGTTCAGGAAAACATAGTTTTTCAGCAGGCCTTCGATGTATTCGTCCTGATAGGCGTATGCTTTAAATATTTCTTCATCGGGCACAAACTCAATCAATGTTCCGTTTTGTTCGGTAGTGGAAGTCAGCGGGGGTTCATTAACCACAATAGCCCTGTTGTATTCCACCGAAACGCTTTGTTGCTCGCGAAAAGCCTGAATAATAAAATAGGACGACAAGGCATTCACGGCCTTTATACCTACCCC
The DNA here is from genome assembly GCF_054601255.1 of Viscerimonas tarda. Taxonomy (NCBI): domain Bacteria; kingdom Pseudomonadati; phylum Bacteroidota; class Bacteroidia; order Bacteroidales; family Dysgonomonadaceae; genus Viscerimonas; species Viscerimonas tarda. Next base: position 91,984 of record NZ_BAAHWV010000007.1, read on the forward strand.
ATTCAATCCCACCGACTTTTTAAATGCCTTGGAATCGTATTTAGCGCCGGTATTCATCTTGGAAGACACATCCTTCACCTTGCCCAACGGCACGCCACGCCCGTAGTCGCGCACCTTCACACGACCCTCGGCGATGTTTACTTCGATGGTTTTTCCGTGTCCCATCATGTATTCGTCGATAGAATTATCCAATACTTCTTTCAAAAGGACATAAATCCCATCGTCAGCCGAAGTTCCATCCCCCAACTTACCGATATACATCCCCGGACGGCGGCGTATATGTTCCTGCCAATCAAGTGTTTTTATATCATCATCCGAATAATCGGACACGTTAAGCAAATCATTGTTCAATTCTTCCATATTTCTAATGTGTAAATTAGCAAATGTGATAATTAGCAAATGAGCAAATGAATTAATTTTCAAATTTGCTAATTTACTAATTTGCTAATTGTTATAATTCCTTTATATAAGCCCGCCTTGTTTTGTGATTTTCGGCATTAAAGCCATCCCACAAGGAAGATATTTTGTTATTCGTTTCAAGTTCGGGATTACTTTCGGCAAAGACGAAGCCCGATTTATAGGCCGATGTAATCAGGTCGGCAAAAACCATCGCATTCACCCCTTTCCCCTGGTATTCGGGATCGACGCCGATTATCAGCAAATCTATCACCGGATTGCTCTTCGATTTCAATGCCCTCAGCAAATGAAACCAGCCAAACGGGAAGAGCTTTCCTCTCGATTTTTGCAAAGCTTTTGCAAGACTTGGCATTCCTATCCCAAAAGCAATCACCTGATCGGTTTCTTCTTTGATAATAATCGAAACAATATCCCAGCGAAGGAGCGGAACATATATTTTCACATAATTATCAATTTGCTTTTTCGTCAAGGGCACATAGCCGTACAGCGATTGATAGGCCTTGTTCAGCAAATTGAAAACCTGATCAATGTAGGGCGTTATCTGTTTCAGGCTTTTAAACTTAACGATTTTTAGCCCGTGTTTCTCTCTTACAATCTTCGCTATTCGCTGGTGGCGTTCGGGAACACTGGTCGGAACCTCTATGTAATATTCTTTCCAGTCCACATCTTTCCGGTAGCCCAAGCGTTCTATCTGCTCCTTATAATAAGGGTGGCAATAAATAGTGGCCATGGTTCCAAGCTTGTCAAAACCCTCTATAAGAAGGCCTTCATGATCGAGGTCGGTAAAACCCAAAGGCCCGTGAGCAGCCACTAAACCTTTCGCCCTTGCCCAGTCTTCAACGCGCTTAAACAGGGCATCCACCACCTCATTATCGTCTATAAAGTCCACAAAGCCAAAGCGTACCTGCTTCTGGTTCCATACCTCGTTCGAGCGATGATTGATTATAGCCGCAATCCGCCCAACAATCCGGTTGTCGCGGTAAGCCAAAAACAATTTCATTTCGCAGAAATCAAACGCCGGATTCTTTTTTTCATCCAATGTATCCATCTCGTCCAAAACAAGAGCGGGCACATAATAGGGATTGTTCTTATACAAACTTACCGGAAACTTGACAAACTTAAGCCTGTCAGCCTTGCTTTTTACCTCCGTTATTGTTACAGACATCTATAAATCAATTGGGTTGTGAATGACTAGTAATTTTTAGCGTTACAAATGTACGTTTTTAAACTAAAAACTAAAAGTGAAAAATAAAAAATGAATTAGCTAATTCGATAATTCGGAAATTTGGAAATTGGTAAAGTTGCTGATATGAGCAGGAGATTCCTCCCTTTGGCGCCAATGACTGTCTCCTTTTGAGACAGCCCCTGTTCGTACCTTTTTTCATGCGTTTGCCTAATTGATTTACTCGGTGGTTTTATTAACAAAAAGCCGAAATAACAGTATTATTTTTTTTGACTAATTTTATTTTTGACTAATTTTGTTGCAATCTAAAGTTGTCGCAAGGCATAAATATTTAATAACACCCTAAAGAAATAAAGAATGAAAGCAACCGGTTTTAGAAAATTTATTTTGTTTGCCTGCACAGCGCTATTGCTTACGAGCTGCGATAGTGAATATACCGGCTATATACCTACGGATATTCCCGAAGAATCGCGGGTGGTTGCATACGAATCGTTTACGGATCCTCAAATCGTATTTGTTTTTCGCGAACAACCCAATGCAAATGCAAAAGAAATCGACAAATGGAGGCTGGATAAGAAGGATTTTTTCAATTTTTATGTTACCAGTACTGCCGACGCCAATTGGATTGAGGGATTGAAGCCAGATTATAGTGGGGAACAGGTGCGTCACATAAAATGTTACGTTGACCGCGCAAGTTTCGACAAGGGTGCAAATACAGATCTTTATTGGAAAGCTGAGACCGATAAACCCGTCTTTCTGCGCGAAAGCCCTAACTTCAACGCAGACATAGTTGATACACTGACTTATCATGATTATAGAAAAGGCAAAGGCTTAAATTCCGTACCACTTCACGTACTTGTAGGCGATTTTAACAAGCCGTGGATAACTTTGGGCGAAAGTTACTTCGAAAACGGATCCTATACCAAATATCGGATCGTTCTTCGATATATTGACAAGAAAAGTTTTGACGAATTTTTTACTGTCGAGTATAAGGACATCAACAAAGAATTGAGCGAGTCAAACAAATGGTTTGAAAAATACCAAAAAGAAGAAAAATTACACCAGCAATTAAACAGCAGCGATATGCACCTGTGGATAATGTGGCTAACGCTGTTTTACTTTGCGTGTGCATTTCTTGGCAAGGGAAGAGACAATATCCTGCTTTTCGGCATCGAATACCTGACGCTTATGACTGCTTTCGTAATGGAACTTATCTATTTTGGCTTTTTGGAAAACGATTTTGAATGGTGCAACTGGGACAGATTAGGCATTTTGAAAGCGCTTGGGGGATTTATCGTTTCGGCAATCATTATCTGGATTCAGTTCAAGGGCTATTTCAACCTTATTCGCCAGATAAAACTTTTCAGCCGGCCGTTCAACTCCTATATCGGCACCTTGCTACTGGGCGCTTTTCTGCTTGTGATATTTATTATAGGCGGACTTTCGGGCGCGGATATGGACGACTGGTGGGTAAGCGCAGTAGTAATTGCAGCTTTGGTTATTCAGGAAATTATTATTATCGTCAAATTGCGCCACAACCCTGTAATAATGGTGGCTGCGCTACTCTTTTTGCCCATCGGAATATGCGGATTCTTACTGACTTTCTTTAAGTTTCTCGGTTTTGCAATTATTGTTGCCATAATTGGCATAATTTTTTACGGAATAGGACAGGGCAGTGGCAGCAGTGCGGGTTCTCAAGGCAGTAGCAGCGGCGGCAATTGGGGCGGGGCAAAAAACTGTCCGCATTTTGACGAAGCTTCGATGATGTGTAATCGCGGACACAAGCAGGAGTGCGGTCTCAACAATTCGGGCAGATGCCAACACGGACAGATGTAGAATTTTGATAGTGTAACAAAAAAAATTATCCTTACAAAAAGGAAAGTTGAAGCAGGGCAAAGGCATGAAAATCTCTGTTACGCCAAATTAAGGCTTTCAGCCTTAGCTTGTTCGGACTTTTTCATACGTTTGCCCTGAAAGTTGAAAACTGCCTGTAAGTTGCAAAGTCGGACAAGTTTTGCAACTCAATAGTTAATTTTCCAATAACCGGTTTTATCTGAACCTTTACGAGTTAATATTCCTTGCACTCGTAACTCTTTCAAATGCCGTTCAATTGTTCGGGTAGTTTTTTGCAATAAGATAGACAATTCTTTAGCCGATATATTCGGCTTTGCCTTTATATGTTCTATGATATATTCTTTTACACCGACATTTACAGCTCTATTTACACCGACATTTACACCGACGTTTTCTTCTTTGGTTTCTTCAATAATTGTAATCTCGCCCTTCGCAAGCTGAATAGCCATAGTCATTTTCTTTTCAACGAAGGCGGCGATATAATCAACTAGTGGTTTGGCTTGTTCAATCGTAGCATTAGCCCCCCAATAGGGTTCCATGCCTACATTTTTATCACACTGTCCCAAGATATTAAGATAGTTTTTTCTGTCTGCGGTAGGAATAACTATCATCGGGTAGCCATGCCTATACAAAATATAATTGACTAATAACCGGGCAATACGACCATTCCCATCTTCAAATGGGTGGATGCGGATATAGCGAAAATGAAACAATGCCGCCAAAGCTACAACAGACAACTTGCCTTGTTGCTCCATATCCCGATACCAATTAAGCAAATCGGTCATCATGGAGGGCGTCTCTTCGGGCGAAGCATAGTCAAACAACTCGCCGGAAGGTGTAATGACGGAATTAGGGCGCGTTTTATACACACCAGTATGTATTTTATAACGGTTTTCGCCATCGTTGCTCGTTTTGTAGAAATCGCCTGCGAGGATAGTGCTATTTAATTCACGAACAAAACTCTCGGAAAGAGGGCGTTCTTTATCACAGGCCTCTCTCTTCATCATCTCTAAACCTACGTTATGCGCTTTCATCTCTTCATAATCGCGAAAAAGAGCCTCACCTTCGGTTTTGCCGAACATAAGTAGCAGTTTGGTTTGTCCGTAAGTAAGCGTATTCCCCTCCAAATGATTGGAGTTGTAATTGAAGTCGAACATAAACTGTTGATCCATTCGGTGTTGAATTTCCGGTTTTAGAGGCTGCAACGACTTCCATTCTTTGTATAATCTGTCTATCGTGTTCATAATACAAAAATACGGAATTATTTCAGAAAACGATTGTTTTTTACCAGATGATAATTAGCCTTGCCAGACGAATTTACGATCTATCTGAATATTCTTTCAGATTTAAAATACTTATATTCAATATGATTGGATTACAAATACAATCGAATAGGGACTTTCACACTCCCTCTCCCTCAGGGTGGGCAGGGAAAGGGCATCTAACCCCCGCCAAAGTGTGCGTATATCCCAATCCTTCGTCCGATAAAATCCCTTGATTATCTACCGTATTTATTTTCACTTTGCCCGAGGCGTGTATAATTTGTCCTTTTCCCAGATATATACCTACGTGGATTATCTTTCCGTTCTTTTCAAAAAACAGTAAATCGCCGGCTTCGGCATTTTCAAAATCAACCGGTTCTCCTTCCTTTGCCTGCTGGCTGGCATCCCTTGGCAAGGATATGCCATTCAGCGAAAAAACAACCTGTACAAAGCCTGAGCAGTCAATTCCAAACACTGTTTTTCCTCCCCAAAGATAGGGCGTATTCAGGAATTGAAGCGCGATTGGAACAATTCCGGCCTTACTGCTTTCGGGCAGATAGCTTACAAAGCTGGGATGGATTTGAAACACTTTTTCCCCTACCCCAAACTTGTTCGTATCGGGGTTAAAGTTAGATATTCTACTTCCTGCCGATAGTCGATAAATGGTTTTATCCGTCAACGAAAAAACCTCGGCAACGGGTACGCATGTCCTGAAAACCGGTTGATTTTGCAAAGCCAAATAAACATCGCCCGTTATTTCGGTCAACATCTTTTTGTCTGCCCACCCTTGATAGCCGTCGGCATAATTGGTTATATTCACAAAAGAGCCCTCCGCCTCAAAAACTTCACAAAACTCGCCAAAAAGCAGTTGTGTAACCATTTCCGAAGTTTCGGCAGCTGTTTTTCTCAGCGGCAAAACACTATTCAGATTTATTGCGTATTTCATATCAATAGCCCCCTAATCCCCCGTAGGGGGACTTCAAAAGTCCCCCTACGGGGGATTAGGGGGCTAAAAAGGTCTCAAGGTTATAACCTCAAGACCTTTTCATACAATTATTTAAACAAAAATTTTATGCTTTTCCTGCGCTACCCAACACATTTTCGATTTTGTGTTTGTAGAGTTGTTTCAGGTTATCGCGAGCAGGTCCCAGGTATTTACGTGGGTCGAACTCAGCCGGTTTAGTAGCCATTACTTCACGAATAGCGGCAGTCATTGCCAAACGTCCATCCGAGTCGATATTGATTTTACATACGGCAGAACTTGCTGCTTTGCGAAGCTGTTCTTCGGGGATACCAATTGCATCTTTCAGTTTGCCGCCATATTGGTTGATGATAGCTACCTGATCTTGTGGCACAGACGAAGAACCATGAAGAACGATGGGGAATCCGGGGATTCTCTTTTCAATTTCTTCAAGAATATCGAAACGCAACGGCGGCGGAACCAGAATGCCGTTAGCATCGCGTGTACATTGTTCGGGTGTAAATTTGTTGGCGCCGTGCGATGTACCGATAGAAATAGCCAGTGAATCCACACCGGTTCTTGTTACGAAATCAACCACTTCATCGGGTTCGGTGTAGGTGTGGTGTTCTGCGGCTACATCGTCTTCGATACCGGCCAAAACGCCCAATTCACCTTCAACTGTTACATCGTATTGGTGAGCAAACTCAACCACTTTTTTGGTAAGAGCGATGTTTTCTTCGTACGAAAAATGAGAACCGTCAATCATCACAGACGAGAATCCCATTTCGATACACGATTTACACAGCTCAAACGAATCGCCATGGTCGAGGTGAAGAACGATAGGAATACCGGCGCCGTTGCTAAGCTCCTTCGCATATTCTACTGCTCCCTGAGCCAGGTAGCGAAGCAAAGTTTGATTGGCATATTTGCGGGCGCCACTCGATACTTGCAAAATCACCGGAGATTTTGTTTCTACTGCTGCACTCACAATTGCTTGCATTTGCTCAAGGTTGTTGAAATTGAATGCTGCGATAGCATACTTTCCGTCAAAGGCTTTTTTGAACAACTCTCTCGAGTTTACAAGGCCTAAATCTTTGTAACTTACCATTGTTATAATTTATTTTTAGATAAAACTTAATTGTCTGAAACACTAAAACGACACAAATTTAATCAAATAAACCAAATAAATCACACGGGCTTGTACTAAAAAAAAGAAAGTTCGTAATACTGCAAAACCGCAGTAACAAAATACCCGAAATTTGCTAATTGGAAAGTTCAAAGTTTGAGGTTTCATGTTCAAAGTTTTGTAGGGGCGTTGCATGCAATGTCCCTACAAAAAAACGTTCGAACATTATTTTCCCAGGGCAAACCATGAAAAATTTTAACTGCTTATGCCTTATCGGTAAAGTTGCTGATATGAGCAGGAGATTCCTCCCTTTGGTCGGAATGACTCGCCTGTTGGTGGTTTAAGGGAGTAGGAAGCGGCGGCTTCGCCGCCGCTTCCTCATCCCCTCTCCCAAAAAGGAGACAGTCATTCCGATCAAGGGGGAGGAATCTCATCCGTAACAGTGGTTCTAAATTTTTTCATAGTTTACCCTGATTTCTTCACAACCCTGCTTTTGATTGTATTCGCAATTAAAAAACATACATATTATTACCTTTTTCTTCCATAAAGAATCTCTCAACCTTTTTATTTTTCGCAAAACAGTATAAAACAGCAATTTACTTTCTCGGAAGACTTTTCAAACATAGAGGAAATATAATCAATTAATAATCTGTTAGTTAAAAATATTTTAAGAAATTTTAATATCATGTTTAAAAACAAATTGTTATATAATTTGGTCAACTTGTAGAATATCACTAACATTGTACCGTGATAGTTTTAGTAGTAGTTTTAGTGTTATTCCATGTAATAATCTTGTAAAAAAAATCAAAACAGTAATGGAACAAAATGTTTACACCTTTGATCAGGCATACGAAGCCGCGTTGAATTATTTTGAAGGCGATGAGCTTGCAGCGAAAGTGTGGGTGAATAAGTATGCTTTGAAAGACGCGAAAGGGAATATTTATGAACTTTCGCCTGTTGATATGCACCAGCGATTGGCTGACGAAATCGGCAGAATTGAACAAAAGTACGAGAATCCCCTTTCTAATGAACGACTTGTTGAGCTTTTCGACCATTTTAAATACATTGTGCCGCAAGGTAGCCCGATGACGGGTATCGGAAACAATTTTCAGGTAGCATCGCTGTCCAACTGTTTTGTTATTGGCGTTGATGGGCCAGCCGATTCGTATGGCGCCATTATCCGCATCGACGAAGAGCAAGTGCAACTCATGAAACGCCGTGGAGGTGTTGGGCACGACTTGTCGCACATCCGCCCCAAAGGCTCTCCCGTAAAAAATTCGGCGCTGACTTCTACCGGTCTGGTTCCGTTTATGGAACGCTACTCCAACTCTACACGCGAGGTGGCGCAAGATGGTCGGCGTGGCGCTTTAATGCTGAGCGTATCCATCAAACACCCCGATTCCGAATCGTTTATAGATGCAAAATTGGAGCAGGGAAAGGTTACAGGCGCCAATGTTTCGGTAAAAATTGACGATGATTTTATGCAGGCCGTAATAAACGGCGCCTCATACACACAGCAATATCCCATAGATTCGGATTCGCCCGTGTTCACCAAAGAAATTCAGGCCACCGAACTGTGGAAGAAAATTGTACACAATGCCTGGAAATCGGCAGAACCCGGCGTTTTGTTCTGGGACACCATTTTAAGGGAATCGGTGCCGGATTGCTATGCCGACCTGGGTTTCAGAACAGTATCAACCAATCCCTGCGGAGAAATTCCACTCTGCCCTTACGACAGTTGCCGGTTGCTGGCCATCAATTTGTACTCGTATGTGGTTAATCCGTTTACCGATAAAGCTTATTTCGATTTCGACCTGTTTAAGGAACACGTACAGTTAGCCCAACGCATCATGGATGACATTATTGATCTGGAAATGGAAAAGATTGATAAAATCCTGAAAAAAATAATAGACGACCCCGAAACCGAAGAAGTGAAATCGACTGAAAAATGCCTTTGGGAAAAAATCCGTAAAAGAACCCTTCAGGGTCGGCGTACAGGGGTTGGCATAACTGCCGAAGGCGATATGATTGCGGCGATGAACCTCCGCTACGGAACCGAAGAAGCAACAGCCTTTGCCGAAGAAGTGCAACGCACCCTGGCCTTGGAAGCCTACCGCTCATCCGTTGAAATGGCAAAAGAAAGAGGCGCATTCGAGCTGTTCGATATAGAACGCGAAAAAGAAAATCCGTTTATGAACAGGTTGTGGAGCGAAGACCCGCAACTGTACAATGACATGAAAAAATATGGCCGGCGCAACATTGCCTGCCTCACCATCGCCCCCACAGGCACCACCAGTTTGATGACCCAATCGACATCGGGCATCGAGCCCGTATTCTTGCCGGTTTATACGCGCCGCCGCAAGGTGAACCCGAACGACTCGCAGGTTAAGATAGACTTTGTGGACGAAAACGGCGATTCGTGGGAAGAATACACTATTTTCCACCACAAATTTGTAACCTGGATGGAGGCAAAAGGCCACCCCACAACCAAAAAATATACCTCAGCCGAAATAGACGCTCTGGTAGCCGAATCGCCTTACTTTAAAGCAACATCCAACGATGTGGACTGGATGCAAAAAGTAAAAATGCAAGGGCGGATTCAGAAGTGGGTCGATCATTCAATCAGCGTAACCATCAACCTTCCTGCGGATGCTTCCGAGGAGCTGGTCAACAAACTCTATATAGAAGCGTGGAAGTGCGGGTGCAAAGGTTGCACGGTATATCGCGATGGCTCGCGCTCGGGAGTTTTGATTTCTACGGGTGAGGCCGAGGCCAACAAAAAGAAAGAAGACTGTTTTGAACGACCGATGATAGTTACTTCGCGACCGAAAGAGCTTGAAACTGACGTCATCAAATTTCAGAACAACAAAGAAAAATGGATTGCCTTTATCGGATTATTGGATGGACGGCCATACGAAATCTTTACCGGATTGTTGGATGATGACGAAGGCCTTATGTTGCCGAAGCACATTTCCACCGGAGTTATCATTAAAACGGTAAACGATGAGGGGAAAAGAAGCTACGACTTCCAATTCAAGAACAAGAGAGGCTATAAAACCACCATCGAAGGGCTGAACAGTATGTTCAAACCCGAGTATTGGAATTATGCGAAACTGATTTCAGGCGTATTACGCTACGGAATGCCAATCGACCAGGCCGTAAAACTTGTTCAGGGACTTGAGCTGGACAGCGAAACAATCAATACATGGAAAAATGGCGTGGAACGGGCATTGAAAAAGTACCTGCCAAATGGGGCGGAAGCAAAAGGCCAGAAATGCCCCGTCTGCGGACAAGAAACCCTCGTCTATCAGGAAGGCTGCTTGAAATGTACCAATTGCGGTGCATCGAAGTGCGGGTAATATTTTTAGCGGCTGTTTTATAGGAACGCAGATTACGCAAATTATCGCAAAAAATCACTGTTGTTTTGAGAATTGATTGATTTCAAACAATATATAATTTGCGTAAATTTGCGTAATCTGCGTAATTCGCGTTCAGAGATTGCGGGTCAGATCCCGCAATGACAACTATTAGTTGATTTGCAAGCTATTACAATCCATCAAAACTCATTCTCAAATCTTCCAGTTCGGTTTTGATGCTTTCGAGGCGGTTCAGGAGTTCTATGCGGCGGGTTTCTTCGTCCTTTCTTGTTTTCAGGGTTTGCTGTGCGCCTTCAATGGTCATTTTCCGTTCCTTCAGCAAAGAATAGATGAGCTGCACCGCTTCAATGTCTTTTTGGGTGTATTGGCGTATTCCGCCCTCAGTTTTGCCCGGCCTGATTTCGTCAAACTTCTTTTCCCAATAGCGCAAAGTATGCTCCTCCACATTAAAGTGGGCGGCAACCTCCTTGATGGAATAAAAAAGTTTATTGCTATCCATACCTTTTAAATTGAAGCCCTTTCCAACCTCCCCGAGGGGAGGCTTTAAAGTCCCCTTACGGGGGATTAGGGGGCTGATTTTTTCTAATTCGTGTCCATCACCTGTCCGTGATTTGCTGCAATTTGCAACATCTGGTCGTATTCTTCGGGCGAAAGATCCATAAAGTAATAGTTGGCCGGATTATCGGGTTTCCCTTTCACGTGTACTTCGTAATGCAAGTGAGGGCCTGTCGATTTACCGGTATTCCCCACTTCACCGATTTTTTCGCCGCGAATCATTTTTTGTCCCACATGTGCCTTGTACTCGCTCAAGTGTGCGTAAAGCGTCTGATAACCAAAGCCATGATCGACAATAATACACTTCCCGAAACCTTGCTTCCAATCGGCATATACAACGGTTCCATTTCCGGTAACATAAACATCCGTGCCTTCTCTGGAGGTAAAGTCCATCCCTGCATGAAAACGCAAGGTGCCGTATATGGGGTCGATGCGCGTGCCATAGCCCGAGGCAACCCTCGACAAATCTGTTTTGGCAACCGGCAGAATACTGGGTATGTGGAGCAAGCGGTCTTTTTGTTGCTTGGCCATCTTCACAATAGCATCGAACGACCGGGACTGAATATATAACTGCTTGGAAAGCAAATCCATTTTTTGTGTTGTCTGTACAATTAAATCAGGATTCGGCAACTCCAACAGGTAATCGTAGCGACCCACTCCGCCATAACCCGAATTTCGGATGGTGGTAGGTATAGGATCGGCATGAAAAATAGCGCGGTAAAGATTATCATCCCGTTGCTGAATATCCTTCAGCACAAGCGAAACTTCGCCCAAGCGCTTCGAGAGCAAACCGTATTGCGTCCGAATCAGGCGATTTTCTTTTTTCAACTCCATTTCTTTTGGCGAATCGAGCAAGAAATTGGTTACGCCCCAATAGCTTAAAGCGCCTATCAATATACCGATAGACAAGTTTCGGGTTACAATCAGCAAGCGTCTTATAAAACTGGGATAAACTCTGTCGTACGACAGAGTTTGGGAATTGTAAACATAATAAACCTTTTTCTTCATGCTCTATTCTTCATGCTTTATTATCACAATCACACATAATTTATTGCGGGTATAGTCGCAAAAGTAAACTTTTTGCCTTATTTTTGCAAATCTAAAATCAGATTGACAAAAATAAACAGTTAAAATACGATGATGACTTCTATCGAAATCAGGGATTCATTCAAAGAGTTTTTCAGAAAAAACGGGCATCAGGTAGTTCTTTCCGCACCGATGGTAATAAAAGGCGACCCTACGTTAATGTTTACTAACGCAGGGATGAACCAGTTCAAGGACATTATTCTGGGCAACACGCCAATCAAGTATCCACGGGTGGCCGATTCGCAAAAGTGCTTGCGTGTGAGCGGTAAACACAACGACCTGGAAGAAGTGGGACACGACACCTACCACCACACCATGTTCGAGATGCTCGGCAACTGGTCGTTTGGCGATTATTTTAAGAAAGAAGCCATTGAATGGGCTTGGGAATTTCTGACGGAGGTTATCGGCCTGGACAAAAACCGGTTGTATGTAACCGTATTTGAAGGAAGCCCCGAAGAAGGCCTTGCCCGCGACTACGAAGCCGCCGGATACTGGGAAAAATACCTGCCGAAAGGCCGGATTATCAACGGCAATAAAAAGGACAACTTTTGGGAAATGGGCGATACAGGTCCGTGCGGCCCCTGCTCCGAAATACACATTGATATACGCCCCGACAGCGAACGGGCAAAAGTTGATGGACTTAGCCTGGTCAACCAAAGCCATCCGCAGGTAATCGAAATATGGAACCTCGTATTTATGCAGTTTAACCGCAAGGCCGACAAATCGCTCGAACCGCTGCCGGCAAAAGTCATTGATACCGGTATGGGATTTGAACGCTTGTGCATGGCTGTGCAAGGGAAAACATCGAATTACGACACCGATGTCTTCCAACCCATCATAAAACTAATCGGAGAGTTGAGCAACTCGGCGTATGGCACAGATGAGAAGAAAGATGTAGCCATGCGCGTTATCGCCGACCACGTCCGCACAATAGCCTTCTCCATTGCCGACGGACAACTGCCGTCGAATGCCAAAGCCGGTTATGTTATCCGCCGGATATTGCGCCGCGCTGTGCGTTACGGATACACCTTCCTGGGGCAACACAAAGCTTTTATGCACAAATTGCTGCCCGCGCTGATAGAAACAATGGGCAATGCTTATCCCGAACTGGTGCAACAAAACGTGTTGATAGGGAAAGTGATTAAGGAAGAAGAAGAATCTTTCCTTCGGACACTCGAAACCGGCATCAAATTGCTGGACAAACAAATAGCCGAAACAAAAGCGAAGAAGGCGACCGTCCTCAACGGGGTGGATGCATTTACGCTGTACGACACCTACGGCTTCCCGCTCGACCTCACCGAACTTATTCTGCGCGAGAACGGTATGAGCGTGGACGAAAACGGATTCAATGCCGAAATGCAAAAGCAAAAAGACCGCGCACGCAACGCCGCTTCGGTAGAAACCGGCGACTGGGTGATACTGAAAGACGGAGAACAGCAATTTGTAGGATACGACTGCACCGAAACCGAAGCCGAAATACTGCGCTACCGGAAAGTAAAGCAAAAAAACAGCGAATACTATCAGATAGTACTGAATCGCACGCCGTTTTATGCCGAAATGGGCGGACAGGTTGGCGATAGCGGATGGTTGATAGATGACGAAGAAAAAACCGAAATAACCGATACAAAACGCGAAAACAACCTGACAGTACATATCGCAAAGAAATTGCCGAAGGACATAACAAGTCAGTTTGTAGCCAGAATAGACACGAAAAACCGGACAGCCAGCGAATGCAATCATACGGCCACCCACCTGTTGCACGAAGCCTTGCGCGAAGTATTGGGCGCACATGTCGAACAAAAAGGCTCGTATGTATCGCCACAGGTTTTGCGGTTCGACTTTTCCCATTTCCAGAAACTGACCGATGAAGAAATTCGTCAGGTTGAGCAGTTGGTTACGGCTAAAATAAGAGAAAACATCCCGCTGGACGAAAACCGGAGCGTTCCGGTGGCAGAAGCCAAAGCAATGGGCGCCATGGCCTTGTTCGGCGAAAAATACGGCGATGAAGTCCGTGTTATCCGTTTCGGCAATTCGGTGGAATTGTGCGGGGGAACACATATCTCATCCACAGGGCGAATCGGCTCGTTCCGTATTGTGAACGAAAGCTCGATTGCCGCCGGTATCCGCCGCATCGAAGCCATCACAGCCGAAACTTGCGAAAACTATTTCTATGCCCATCAAAACATTATTTCGGAGTTGCGCTCGTTGATGAACAATGCACCGAACCTCGTGCAGGCCTTCCACAAATTCTTCGAGGAAAATGCCGACATGAAAAAGAAGCTGGATGAATTTATCAAAGAAAAAACCGTACAGGTAAAACAAGCCGTTATCAATACCAAACAGGAAATCAACGGCATAACCTTATTCACCCTGCGTGGCTATTTCCCTGCCGAAGTGGCGAAGGATGTCGCTTTCCAAATCAGGGGCGAGTTTCCCCAACAGTCGGTATTCATCGGGGCAACAGATGCCGAAAACAAACCGGCGCTAACGCTGATGCTATCCGACGACCTGGTAGCCAACGGGCTGAATGCCTCGCAAATAGTTCGGAATGCCGCCAAAAATATTCAAGGTGGCGGCGGCGGTCAGGCACATTTTGCAACAGCAGGCGGAAAAAACACCGAAGGGCTGGCAAAAGCAGTAGATGAGATATTGGAGGCTATAAAGATTTAATTAGCTCGCCTCAAAAGTCTGTCATCCCGTGCTTGACACGGGATCTCCTGACAAACATCAACTGAATGTCAGGAGATTGCGGGTCGGAGCCCGCAATGACAAGATTAAGGCTTTCAGCCTTAGCCTGACGGCTATACTTTACAAGCAGGCGCTAAAATTTTTCATGCGTTTGCCCCGACTTTGAACCCTTGATTTTTTGAAGCTTGAACTTTTTTAGTATCTTTGTCGCGCACAGTCTCACTATTTATAACCATAAAAAAAATATTCGCACAATATGGATACTTTATTGACTTTATTATTCAACCTGAACGGATGGGAAATTCCTATTATCGTGTTGGTTATTCTCTTGTTGTTCGGAGGGAAAAAAATTCCCGAACTGATGCATGGAATAGGGAAAGGCATCAACAGCTTTAAGAAAGGCATGAAAGATGTTGAAGAAGAAATCAAAAAAACGCCCGAAGAAAAAAAAGAAAGCTAAGAAACTTATTATTTTCAACTAAAATTGTCGGAAGCATTGGATGATAAGGGCTTAACTATTTGGGAACATCTGGATGTTTTGAGGAAGCATTTATTTCGTATCCTCATCATGCTTGTTGCCTTTACGGTGATAGGCGTGGTTATTATCCCCCAAATCTTCGACTCGGTTATACTGGCTCCTTGCTCTTCCGATTTCCTCACCTACCGCCTCATGGCCAAACTTGGGCGATACATTCCTTTCATGCCCGATTTCAGCGATACGTCTTTTTCGATAGAGGTCATAAATATCAATGTAACAACGCAGTTTATGACTTACCTGTCCACTTCACTCGCTTTCGGTGTGTCGTTGCTCATACCATACGCGCTATACGAAATATGGCGATTCATAAAGCCGGCCTTGTTCCCCAATGAGATAAGAAACGTAAAAACCGTCTTTTTCATCGGTGGAATACTATTTATAATCGGCTGTTCGGTGGGTTATTTTCTCGTCTTTCCGCTTGTTTTCCGGTTTTTGGTAACATTTGAGTTGAGTAAGCAAATCGAAAATATGGTATCCCTGGATTCCTACATGGATAACTTTTTCTCCATGATTATTGTTATGGGAATTGTTTTCGAGTTGCCCATTGTTTGCTGGCTGTTATCGAAATTCGGGTTCATTCACCGCTCATTTTTCAGTAAATACAGGCGCCATGCCGTAGTTGTTACGCTGATTGCCGCCGCGTTTATCACTCCTTCGGGCGACCCATTCTCGCTATTTGTCGTTTTCCTGCCTTTATATATGCTTTGGGAACTGAGCGCGTTCTTTGTTCAAAAAGACAAGCCGGAGTTGGAAGAAGAATCCGCAGAGGAGTAAACCTCTGAACCACTTTCGGAACATACCTGAAATGTGGGGGTAAATAGTCGAACACAGGAAGAACGCAAATTACGCAGATAATTTTATGAATTGACCGATTTTAAACAATATATAAATTGCGAAAATTTGCGTAATCCGCGTAATTTGCGTTCCTATGGTTTGTGTATTCTGTGCTGAAAGTTGTCATTCCTCCAGATTTTCGGCATGAGCCCATTTTTCGCCCCTACTAAACTTTTTTCCAAAATATCGAAATAGTGTTATTCTTTTGTCGAAATAGTGAAAGCTATTGTCAAAAAAACACGCTATTTTTGCCTATGATACAGGTATTTAAGCAATAAACATAATATCATAAATAACATGAAAGCAGATAAACTACAATATTGACAATCCGAAAAGAAAGGGATTTTCAGGATGAAATAACTTTCGAACTATAATTTTTTATACAATAAGCTAATGAACAAAACAATGAGATTTACACTGTTAACCACACTCATGCTGGTTAATGCAGGATTAAGGTTGTTTGCCGCTGATCCTGTCAGTTTCCAAAAACCGAATTTAGTTGCAAAGTACGATGCTCCGGCAGAAGTATGGGAGAGCGAAGCCATGCCTATCGGAAACGGATACATGGGCGCCATGATTTTCGGAGGTGTGAAAAACGACTTGATTCAGGTCAACGAAAATACAATTTGGTCGGGAGGCCCCGGCGATAACGCCAACTACAACGGCGGACACCTGAATACACCCGCAATAAACCGGCAAAACTACCAAAGAGCGCGTACCGCCCTGCAAAACAAAGTAAGCGAATTTTCGGCCAACAAAGCAGCCTATATCGGCGCGAACGGCACGGTTGTAACCAACAATTACGGCTCCGAAGCCGGTACGGAAATCGAGACATTGATGAACAGCCTGAAAGGGACTAAAGACAATTTCGGTTCGTACCAAACCTTGGGCAATATCGAAATCTCGTACAACGGCGTTTCGACTCCCGAAGTCGTCAATATTCAAACCGACTGCAACAACACAACCAATGCAAGCGAAAAAGTTGACAAGCTTTTTGATGGAAGTATTACCACCAAATGGTTTGCCGACAAAGGTTTTTCAGGCTCATTTCCCTGTTATATTGCCTGGGAATACTCCTCTACCCTGTCGATTGTGTCTTATAGCCTGACCTCCGGTAACGATACCCCCGGACGCGACCCAAAATCGTGGAAACTCTACGGTTCGACCACCGGAACAAACTACGAACTGATTGACACACAAACCAACGTTGCTTTTGAAGGACGCCGACAAACCAAAACATTTACGCTTTCGGCCACACAAACATACAAATTCTTCAAAATTGAGATTGACGGCGTTTTTGCAGGGAACAACACTACCTCGCCTCAACTCAGCGAAATAGCTGTTGAACTGGCTTCCACAGGCGTCCCCGATCCAACAAATTACGCGCGCGTACTTGATATTGACAATGCAATACACACCGTTACTTACAACGAAGGTCCTGTAAACTATACCCGCGAATATTTCATGAGCTACCCCGATAATGTATTGGTTGTCAGGTTAACAGCCAGCGAAGCGGGGAAAATATCCCGTACGTTCACAGTTTCGTCTCTGCACGCCAATAAGAGCATCTCTGCTGCGGGCAATGTCATCACCATGACCGGACAGCCAACCAACCACAAATCGTTCGGAATGAAATTCGCCCAACAAGTGAAGGCGCTGAACACAGGAGGAAGTCTGGCCATACAGGGCAACAAAATAGTTGTAACCGGCGCCGACGAGGTGTTGTTGCTGATGTCGGCTTCGACCAACTACCAACAATCAATGGACGACCAGTTTAACTATTTCTCGCCTGTTGACCCCTTGGTTACGGTTGGACAAAACATAAGCAACGCTGCATCAAAAACGTATGCTCAATTACTGGCAACACACCAAGCCGATTACAAGGCTTTGTATAACCGCATGGGCGTGAATTTGGGAAATATAACCAATGTCCCTGCAAAAACTACCAACCAGTTGCTGACCGATTTCTACAAAACCAATACAAGCGAAGAAAACCTGTACGCCGAAATGCTGTATTACCAATTCGGACGGTATTTGCTGATTTCCAGTTCGCGCAAAAACACCTTGCCTGCCAACTTGCAAGGCGTATGGGCAAAAGATTTGTCGAATGCATGGAATGCCGACTATCACACCAATATTAATGTGCAGATGAATTACTGGCTGGCACAACAAACCAACCTGAAAGAATGTCATATACCCATGATTGAATACATCAACAGTTTGGTGCCCAGAGGCAAAGTAACAGCCAAATATTACCACTGTAAACCCGATGGCAGCGACGTCAGAGGATGGGTAACTTATCACGAAAATAACGTGTGGGGAAATACCGCACCGGCAACATCGGGCGCCTATTATTGCGCTACTGCCAACGGCTGGTTGTGCCAGGATATTTGGGAATACTACCAGTTCAACAAGGATGTAACTTTCCTGGAGGACAACTACCCGACCTTGTTGGAAGCCGCCCTATTCTGGGTGGACAACCTGTGGCGCGATACCCGCGATGGTTCCTTGGTAGCCAATCCCTCCTACTCGCCCGAACACGGCGAATATTCGCTGGGTTGCGCCTCCGATCAGGGCATTATCCGCGAGTTGTTTGATATGACCATCAAAGCCAGCGAAGTTTTAGGCAAAAACACGCCCGAAATAGCCGAAATAAAAGCCGCCCAAAGCAAATTGGCAGGCCCTCAGATTGGTTTGAACGGGCAATTTATGGAATGGAAAGACGAAGTAACACGCGATATTACCGGTGATGGCGGCCACCGTCATGCCAATCATTTGTTCTGGTTGCACCCGGGTTCTCAGATTGTAGCAGGCCGAAGCGCTCAGGACGATAAATATGCCGAAGCCATGAAAAAAGCCTTGACCACCCGTGGCGACGGCGGTACAGGATGGAGTAAATCGTGGAAAGTAAATTTCTGGGCCAGGCTGAAAGACGGCGATCACGCGCATAAAATGTTGAAAGAAGCCATGACTTTAACCTACAAGGACAATCCGGCAAACATCGGCGGCGTATATCAAAACCTGTTCGATACGCATCCACCCTTCCAGATTGATGGAAACTTCGGCGTTACTTCCGGCGTTACCGAAATGCTGGTTCAAAGTCAGGGCGGTTATATCGAACTGTTACCGGCCTTGCCTGCCGACTGGAGCGCCGGAACATTTAAAGGCATCAAAGCGCGCGGCAACTTTGAACTCAATGCGCAATGGACAGGCAGTTCAATTACATCTGCCGAAATCACTTCCAATTCGGGAGGCGATTGTACCATCAAATATCCGAATATAAAGGACTATACCATCACCCAACGGGGAGGAGGCGCTGTATCGGCAACTGTTATAAACGACAATACCGTTTCGTTTGCAACCACCACAGGAGCAACATACGACATCAGCAAATAACCAATCAGTGGATAAGATTATGAAAGCAATTCATATATTAATGATGACAGTGGTTTTGCTAAGCTTGCCGTTATCAGCTCAGAACAGGTATTTTGTAAAATGGAACGGCTCGACCAACGGTCAGGCCACCAACTGGGACAATGCATCCAAGGATTTGCAGGGCATCATCAACAAGGCTTCCGCAGGCGATACCGTCTATGTTGGTATCGGCACATACGAAGGCAGCTTCTATATGAAAGAAGGCGTTACCGTGCTGGGAGGATATACCATGAACCTTATTGATACATACCGCCGCGTATATCCGGGCGACATGACCGCCACCTCGCGCCGTACAATACTGGATGGAAAAGGTCGGCAACGCGTGCTGACTCAAACCTCCAACTTTACAATCCCCACCTATTGGGAAGGCTTTGTGATACAAAACGGGAAGTCGTCTGCCAACATTGGCCCGGGAAGTCTGGTTTACTCAAAAGATGCCAGTAAAGACATTGTCGGTATCGTGTATAAATACGATCAAGACACCCGCAAAGGCAGGATGCTCAGCATAAGCGGCATCAAAACCCAATGGGGAGGCTACCAAGAGGAAATACCCACTCTGCCGTATATTGGCGCCGAAAGCGAAGCTCTGAGTAATACTTTGGGGGTACAAAATACCGCAGCGATAGTCAGCGCATTGGGCGAAACCAATATGGACTTCTCATCCGAAGACTATGCAAAAAACGGAAATTATGCGGCCAAATGGTGCGAATCCATCAGCATCGGCGGATATTCCGACTGGTATCTTCCATCGGCCGGTGAGTTCGGCGAAATAGCCGCAGCGAAAGAAGCGCTTGGCAACCTGGTTTCTTTTCAGAACGGCTACTGGACAAGCACACACCTGGGCGACTACCTGGCATGGGCCTACTATTTTGAAGACAACAAGCTGCATACCGCCCTGAAATATCAGCAAAAAAACGTCCGTGCCATACACGAATTTGAATTAGATGAAGAACCGGACGATATATACAATGCCGGAGGAGGCGTACTCTTGGGCAAAAACGGTATTCTACGCAACAGCGTTGTGCTGAATAACGAATCGCCGTCAATAGGCGGCGGTATATTTGCGGGTAAAGGCTCTACTGTTTCGGGTTGCCTTGTTTATGGCAACAAAGCGCAGAAAGAAGGCAGCGGAATATATGCCAGCGGCGACAACACCGAAGGAAGTGCAACAACTATCATAAACAACACCATCATAAACAATACCGGAAATTACGGATTTGCTTCCGACAACGCTGCGGCTCAGCTAATCAACAGCATTGTATGGGGCAATAAAGACAGCGGAAGCAATGCATCGAACATGGCAGCAGGCGCACCGGTAAGTTATTCGTGTATCGAAAATGGTCCGGCAACAAACGATAACATAAGCGAGAGCCCGCTGTTTATCAATGCCGGCTCCTCTAATTTCCAGCCGCAGGACGAATCGCCCGCCGTGAATGCCGGCAACAAAGACTTGTTCAACACAAGCCTGTTGGGTGATAAGGATGTGGCCGGAAAAGCCCGCATAGCAGGTAAAATAGACATCGGCGCCTACGAAAACCAGACAAATGTAAGCATCAGCGAAGCATATACCGCTGCAACCGGCGCGTTGAGCTATTATGTGAAAGACGCTTACCTGTACCTGACCGGAATTCAGGCGACCGGTATCAAACTTTATAATCTGAGTGGTCAGCTCATTAACAATTCTGCTTCCGGCAGTATCTATCTGCCCCAACGAGGCGCATACATCGTTAAGGTAACAACCGGCGACAAAGTATATATTCAAAAAATTAATTGGTAACAAATCAAACTTATACAGACATGAAAAAGTTTATTTTATTGATATTGGCGGTTGTTTTGGCAAACAGCCTGACAGCCCAAAGCGAATCGACAGAAATACAGAATTTAGTATCCAAGTATTACGGCGAATGGAACGATAATACATATCAGGGATTGATAACCGATCGTGTACCCAATACCGCCCTGATGGGTAACGGCGACATAGGCGTAACATCGGGTGGCGATAAAACCACCAAAACATTTTACATTTCCAAAGGCGATTTTTGGGCCTATAACGGCGCTCCCGTACTGATTGGCGGGGTTTCCATCGGCAAATATGTGCCCGAAGCCGAAGACCCTCAAAAGTCCTCTCTGGCCTACCATGTCACCGTAACCTCATCGGCCAGTCATCCGAGTTTTCCGGCCAGCAGAATGGTCAGCGGCGATTGGGCATTGGGTTACGAAGGTTGGGTGAGCGCGAACGTATCCAGTGCAACCACAGTAGTTAACCCTTTTTGGGCCGAACTGGATTTGGGAACAGCAAAAACTTTCAACAAAATAGTGATACGGCACGATGCCGCCGCTCGTCCTGCTCAAACAGCCAATATTACCATGGATTTCAGCGTTCATGTTCGGAATACCACAACTGAAGCATGGACAAAAATAGCCGAAGTAACAAACAATCACGAGCCACTCAATACCATTTGGCTCGACACCGAGGCAACCGGTCGCTACGTTCGTTTGGAAATCACCAAAGGAACACAGGAAACCACCGCCGACTCGCGCGACAATGCCCGTGCACGTATCGGTCAGTTTGAACTCTATCTGGCTGAACGGGAAACCGGAACACCAGCCGAACCGACCACCAAACTCCACGAAATACAGGATATTTTCAATGCCGAAGTACGCAGCGAATTTGAAGTGGATGCCATAAAACTGAACATGCGGACATTTACTTCCGCCGTCCAAAATATGCTGGTAACCGAAATCACCTCTACAAGCGATGCTCCGGTAGAATTATCGGCCAACTTGTGGGTGAAAGCCGACAATACCAGCTATGCCATTACAGGCGAATCGACAGCCAGCTCGGTAACGGTGAGCCGCACAACGCCCAACAACAGCGCATCCAACCCGGCTTCGCACAAGTCGAAAGCCGTTTTGAGCGCGAAACTAATCGGCGCCAGTTATACCACCGTATCCAACAACAGCAAAGGAACAGCAGGCTTGGTATTTACCATCGAACCCGGACAAACCGTTTATGTAGTTACAAGCGTAGGCGGCGGCGGCAGAACTTTCGATTACAACGGCGCGCTATTAACAGAGAACCCTGTTACACAAGCCAATGCCCTGCTTTCGCCCGTAACCGATAAAGCCGCCGTTGACAATTTGCTGGATGCACATCGCGAGTGGTGGAAAAATTATTGGGCAACATCCTACATCAAACTGGATGACAGCGATGCCAAGCTGAATACCTTGATGAAATATTACTATGCCGCCCAATATGAATTGGGTTGCAACATCCGTCAAAACAAAATAGCGCCCGGATTATACGGGGTGTGGCATACCAACGACAGCCCATCGTGGAAATCGGATTACCACCTGAACTACAACTTCATTTCTACTTTCTACGGCGTGAATACCAGCAACAGGGTAGAACAAGGCATTCCGGCCATTAATGCTATTCTGCAATATGTGGAACAAGGGAAAAAGAACGCCTCCAACGTAACGGAATTGCGAAAAGTCCGCGCCGATTTTGTGGACAGCAAAATAGCCAAAGGCGACATCAGCGCCACAAACGGAATACCAAACGCCGTACTTTATACGGTAGGTATAGGGCCTTGGGGAATGACATTGGATGCCGGTTATCACAACGAAGCATTGAACGCCACATTTAGCGCCTACCCCATGATTGAATACTACAACTACACCCTGGACAAGGAATTTCTGGAAGAAAGCTTGTACGAATACCTGAAGCTTTGTGTAGGTTTTTATGAAGCATGGCTCGAGAACGAAGACGGCAAATATGTATTGTATGCCGGTTACAACGAAGGTTCGTGGTCGATGAATCCCGCCGTTGAACTGTCGGTGCTGAAAAGCGCGCTGAGAAACCTGATTGATGCATCCGTACTGTTGAACAAAGACGCCGAAAAACGTCCGGTGTGGCAGAATATACTCGATAACCTCGCCCCTCAACCAACTGCTATATATGAGGGAAAAAGCGTCTATACCCTGGCCGAAAAAGATTGGCGCCCCGGCGACGGCGCTTGGCAGCCGATGAGCAATCCGGTACCCGGAGACGGAAACATCATCCCGATGGAATCGGTTATACCGGGAGAAGTAATGGGATATTATTCAGCAAGCGAACAACTTCAGACAGCCAAAAATACCATTGATGTATTCTCGGGGCGCGGAGCATGGGGACAAGCCAATAACTTCCCTAAAATCTATTCTGTAGCAGTCAATACCCGCTATCCGGTACAAACAATAATCGACAACATGGCCAGCACCATCACCGGCAAGATGAAACCCAACCTGATGATAGAAGACAATATTCACGGCGTTGAAAAAGCCGGTGCAACAGAAGCAATCAACAACATGATGCTGTTGAGCGACCAAGGCATTATGACCGTGTTCCCGGGCTGGGTAAACAAAAATGCCAAGTTCGCCCGTCTGCGCGAAAAAGGAGCCTTTGTGGTTTCGGCAGAATACAGCGCCACAGCACAGGAAGTTGTGTACGTGGACATCACCAGCGAAGCCGGTCAGAAAGCCACTATCCGCTCGCCATGGGCCGAAGGCATCAAGGTAACCGACGGCAGCGGCAACACCCTTAGCACGGTGAAAACAGCAGCGCCCAATCACCCGGACGAAAGCATTTACAGCTTCGATACCGAAGCAGGCAAAAATTATCACATCATTAAATCGGACGGGACAGGCATTGTATCGCCAAAAAACGATGAGTACGGCATACGCGCCTACCCCAATCCGGTAGTAGCAGGAAGTACCGTTAACATCGAAACCGGATTGACCGGCGCCAGCATCGAAGTTTACGATTTGGCAGGAAAGCTAATACAAAAAACGGCGACAACCGGCGCCATCACCCCCATCAAAGTTGGTGAACTTCCGGGCATTTACACCTTGGTAGTCAAATCAAAAGAAGGCTACAAAGAAACGATTAAACTAATCGCAGTAAATAAGTAAGACTATTTTTTCAGACGTAACAACGTCATTAATTATAGTATGTTTTCATGGAATTAAATTTTAAAGGTGGGAAATGGTTGCCGGGAGGCAACCATTTTTCTTTTTATGAGCCCCTCCAACCTCCCCGTGAGGCAGGGCAATTAAGTTCTAAATCCTTGAAGGGATTCGATGTTGGTAGAAAACCGATTCTTACGCATAACAGCGTGCCGTCAGGTACGCAATATTCACATCTCGTACCTACGGCACGAAAAAAAATAGAACAATATTTCTACCAACATATTGTGCCTGATGGCACAAAAAAGAGCGTTTAACAATATTAAAAGCCTCCCCCACGAGCAGGTTTGGAGGGGTTGCTACTTGTAAATTTTGTAAGCAAAGCCAATCAATTTCCAAATACTTATATATAAACATTTTTTTTTATTAAAAACACCCTTAACATTTCCTCTCCACTCAAAAAAAGATATACTTTTGGGCATAATTGTATTAATTACACCTTTTTACTAAGAATCAGTAAATACCGTGTCAAAATATTGGCTTGTACTTATTCTCTCGTTGTCGTTTTTGTTTTCGTGTACCGATGAAAACAAGAATATTTCTACATACACCGTTTCCAATAAAAATTTTGAAAATATTCTCAGCATTGATGGCTTTGTAGAACCCGTACAATCCACTACCTTGGTCTGTCCGCGAAATGCGGAGGGCGTGGTCGTAAGTTTGGTGGAGGATGGAACTTATGTGGAAGAGGGCGAGATTGTTTGTGTTATCGAGGATCCGAATATGCAAACCGACTACGACCAGTTGCAGGTTGATTTGGAAAACGCACGAGCCGTTTTGAGCAAAACCACAGCAGATTTAGACCTGCAATATGCCATGCTGGATGCACAGGTGCAAAGCAACGAGGCCGAAACAAAAATCGCTCAACTCGATTCGTTGCAATTGCAGTATTCTACACAAACACAACAAAAAATAAAGGAACTGGGCTTGGAAAAAGTGGCCATCCAAAAAGCCAAACTCGAAAAGAAACTGAAATCGCTTGCCATCATTCAGCAATCGGAATTAAGGAGGCGGGAACTGAATATTGTACGTCTTTCGTCCCGTGTTCAGGCAGCCAAAGAACAATTGGAAAAGCTGACCATCAAAGCGCCGGTAACAGGATTGGCCCTACGGGCTAATTATGTTATTACGGGAGATGCCAAACTTCAGACAGGCGACCCGGTGTGGGGCAATGTGCCCTTGGTTGTTATTCCCGAACTGTCGAAAATGAAAGTGAAAATAATGGCTTCCGAAAAAGATTTCAAATACATTAACGAGGGCGATTCGGTTATTTATACTTTCGATGCCATGCCCGAAAACAGAGCTTGGGGAAAGATTCTGAAAAAAGCGCCTGTTGGCCAGCAAATAAAAAGGGATTCAAAAGTAAAAACCTTCGAAATTGAAGCAACCATAGACAGTACGCTGACTGTACCCGAACCGGGGATTACCGTTAGTTGCCGCATCATTCTAAAGCAGGTTAAGGACACGATTATTGTGCCGCAGGTGGCCATTTTTGAAGAAGATTCGATTAAAGTGGTGTACGTTAAACGCGCTAAAGGCTACGAAATGCGTCAGATACTGACAGGACTTTCGTCGCCAAAGGAAGCGATTGTTACCGACGGTTTAAACAGAAAGGAAGTAATTGCTCTCACCAAACCAACGCCATCGGCCATAAGGGAGAGGACATTGTTGCCGGTCTCGGGAGCAAAACAAGCCAATAAAACAAACCGAAATAGATAAAGACTATTATACTTTCATGAGAAAAAACAATACAGAAAAAATGTACAAGCCGGGCTTATTTCTTTTGCTCGCAGTTTTGTTGTGTGCATGCAATAACGA
Source organism: Viscerimonas tarda (assembly GCF_054601255.1). Taxonomy (NCBI): domain Bacteria; kingdom Pseudomonadati; phylum Bacteroidota; class Bacteroidia; order Bacteroidales; family Dysgonomonadaceae; genus Viscerimonas; species Viscerimonas tarda. Next base: position 118,125 of record NZ_BAAHWV010000007.1, read on the forward strand.
AGATCCTGCGCAGCAAATACCTACCGGAAAAGTAGTTAAAGGAACGCTATACCTCGATATGCACGAAGAGGGCGAAGTAGAAGCTATTCATTCCATAAACATATCGTCTCCCACCATCTCGTGGCGATACGGGAACCTGAAAATTACCCAGATTGTGAAAGACGGCGAGGAAGTACGTGCCGGCGATACGCTCATCGTGTTCGACCCCTCGGAGGTGCAGAAGGGAATTGTTGAAGCCGAATCAAGACTGGAAATCAGTAAGGCCGAGCTCGAAAAATTGATGGCGCAGCAACAATCCGATTTGGAAGAATTGAAAGCCGATTACGAAGTTACCCGCATCTCGCAGGATATTTCCAAAATACAGTTTGAATCGGCAGGCTACGAATCGAATATCAAGAAAAAAGAAATACAGCTCAACCTCGAAAAAGCCAACATTGCGCTCGAACGGGCGAAAGAGCAAATCGAAAACCGCATCAAGATACAGAAAGAAGAGGTTAAGCAAAAAAATCTGTCCATTGTGCAAGACCAATCGAGGCTTGATGAGGCATACGAAACCTTGAAAAAGTTGTACGTGATAACTCCCGCGCCGGGTATTGCCATTATCAGCAAAAACTGGAGTTCCAACACCAAATTTCAGGTGGGCGACCAAACCTGGTCGGGAAATCCGCTCATTCGCTTGCCCGACTTGTCATCGCTAAAAGCAACGGTAAACATCAACGAGGTGGACATTGCCAAAATTAAAAAAGGCCTGAAGGTGGAAATAAAACCCGATGCTTTTTCCGACACCATTTTTTCGGGAACCGTAATTAATATCGCCAATTTGGCGGTGAACAAGGATGGCTCGACCAAAATAAAGGTTTTTCCGGTCGAAATTTTGTTGAACGAAACCCACAAAAATTTACTCCCCGGACTAACAGTTAGCTGCCGGATTATCCTCGACAAAATTGATGACGTTCTCTATATTCCGCTGGATGCACTCATGGCCGAAGGCGACAAGAACTATGTGTATAAAAAAACAGTCGCCGGATACGACAAGGTGGAAGTGGAAACCGGTGTTAACAGCACCGATTATGTGATTATTACAAAAGGCCTGAAGGAAGGAGACAATGTTGCACTGGTCGATCCTTTCGCCAGCGAGAAAGCTGCAGAAGAAGCTAAAGAGGAAACAACAAAAGAAGAATGATCGTGAAGAAAAGTGGATTATATAAATTATTTTTCCTTTTTACAATCTTGTTACTTACTGTTTCGTGCAACGATGTAACAACAGGCAAAGAAGGAAAAGCCTCCGATGGAAAAACAATTATTGAAACCGGAGAATTGGCTGCTGTCAATACCCGCGCATTTGTAATGCCCCGTTTTGGCCGGTATTGGAATGAGATGAGGCTCATTGATATTCAGGAACATGGAGCTATTGTAAAGGCCGGTGATTGGGTGGTGAAACTGGACCCTACGGAAATAAAGAAGTTCATCATCGAACGCGAGAGCAACTTGGAAACACAACTTGCCACCCTCGAAAAATTGTACGTCGATCAGGACAATAAAAGCCTGGAGCAGATGTCGAGCATCAAAAACAACACGGCCTCCTTCAACTTGAAAAAAATAGAACTGGAAGCCTCGCGTTTTGAATCGGAGCGTTTGCGCAAAATCAAAGAGCTGGAGTTTGAGCAAGTCCAGATTACGCTGAATAAAGAAAAGCGGAAAATGGAATTGGCCAAAATTATTGACGCCAACGACCTGAAAATACAGGAAATAAGGGTCAACCAAATAAAAAACGAAATACAGAACGGCTACGATATTCTACCGGCTTTAACCATAAAAACGCCGATAGCAGGCGTATTTCAGGTGGCGAAAAACCGAAGGACGGGCACTTTTCTAAAAGTGGGCGACAACCTTTATCAGGGCAACAACATGGGGAATGTGCCGGCCTTGGAGGAAATGAAAGTGAACACCTACATCAACGAGATTGATTTCCTGAAAATAAAGAAGGGACAAAAAGTGGCCGTACGCCTGGATGCGATGCCGAAAACGATTTTTCCGGGTGAAATCGCCTATATTGGTAAATTATGCTACCTGAAAGACCAAAAATCGAAACAAAAGGTATTTGATGTAGAGGTCAGTATAGACAAGCCCGATGAGAGGCTAAAACCCGGAATGACAGTCAGTTGCGAATTTTTAGAAGAGGATTAACTATGGAGTATCAAGAAAATATCCGCCTAGCGATACAGGGATTAACCGACCACAAATTCCGGTCGTTTCTAACGATGTTGGGAATTATATTTGGTGTGGCGTCGGTTATCACGATGCTCTCCATTGGGGAGGGCGCCAAACGCGAAGCCATAGCAAAGTATCAGGACTTGGGGGTTAACAATATCATTGTCAGGGAGAAAACGCTATCGGACGAGGAGCTGGAAGAGACCAGAGCCAAGTTTTCGCAAGGCTTATCGTTGCAAGATGCCGAAGTTATATCCGAGATTGTTCCGGGTATTGTGCGCATAGCCTCCCAGGCCGAAATTAGCACCGACATCAAATACGCCGATAAATCGGTGAAATCGACTGTTATTGGTGTTACGCCCGAATTCTTGGAAATGATGAATTACAAACCCAAAAAGGGCGATTTCATCGGGAAAAGTCATTACGAAGGGAAACAAAAAGTGTGTATTTTGGGGGCAGGAGTGGCAGCCCTCTTTTTTAAGAATGAGGAGCCCATCGGTAAAATGATAAAAATAGAAGATCAATGGCTGGAAGTAATCGGGGTGCTCGAATCGAAAACCCTTTTTACGGAAACAGTTGGAGAGCTGGCTGCCAGAGACTTGAATACGGACGTTTATGTACCGCTATCCACTTTCCTGAACCGCTTTACGCGCGAAAATGTGTTGTCGAGCGAAATTCAACAAATTACTGCGCAGGTCGATAACTCCGACCGCCTGATTGAAGCCTCCAAAATTATAGACGAAATACTCAAACGGCACCATTTCAACAACGACGATTACAGCATAGTCATCCCCTACGAACTGCTTAAACAGGAAGAGAAGGAACGGCAGATTTACAACTTCCTCTTGGGGGCTATTGCCGCCATATCGCTGCTGGTGGGAGGTATCGGCATTATGAATATCATGTTGGCCACCGTCATGGAGCGTACCCGCGAAATTGGTATTCGCAGGGCTATTGGCGCGCGCAAAGCCGACATTATGAGCCAGTTTGTGAGCGAGGCGGTCGCCATCAGCATCACCGGCGGAATTATAGGGGTGTTGCTGGGGGTCAGCCTTTCGCTGGTAGTTACCCTTTTCACCGATGTGAGTATATATATAAGGCTGTATTCCATTGTCATAGCTTTTGCTTTTTCGGTGATAGTTGGTGTTAGCTTCGGGTATCTTCCCGCAAAAAATGCCGCCAACCTCAAGCCGGTAGATTCAATACGTTACGAATAAAACCAGAACCTGATTATGTTGATTGAAATAAAAGACCTGACCAAAAGTTATTCGATAGGAGATTCGGATGTGCCTGTTTTACATGGTATTAATCTCCAGATAAATGTGAATGAATATGTCTCCATCATGGGGCCTTCGGGTTCGGGTAAATCGACCTTGATGAATATACTTGGTTGCCTGGATACGCCAACCACCGGGCATTATTACTTTAATAAAGTGGATGTCAGCAATTTGGACGATGACGCTTTATCGGCGATGCGGAACAAGGAAATTGGTTTCATTTTTCAGAATTTCAACCTCTTGCCTCGATTAAATTCGCTCCAAAATGTGGAATTGCCTCTTGTTTATTCCGGCGTACCGGCACACGAACGAAAGGAAAGAGCCATGCACGCACTGGATAGAGTGAATTTATCGAACCGTATTGACCACAAACCCAGCGAATTGAGTGGGGGACAACGTCAGCGTGTAGCCATTGCCCGGGCATTGGTAACCAATCCGGGGATATTGCTGGCCGATGAGCCGACCGGTGCGCTCGACTCGAAAACCGGCGTGGAAATAATGGGCTTGTTTCACGAATTGCACACCGAAGGAAACACCATTATCCTCATTACCCACGAACCGGAAATAGCCAATTACGCCAACCGGAATATTTACCTGAAAGACGGATTGATACATTCCGACAAACCGAATCCGAATAAAACAACTGTAGAAAAGTAAAATAAACATGAAAAAATTAATCCTGATAAGCCTGTTTCTGGTGGCTTATGGTTCGGCATTAAACGCTCAAACTACATATAATCTGACGTTGGAGGAAAGCATAGAGATTGCGAAGGAAAAAAGTTTCAGCATGAAACGCTTGCAGCAAGACCTCAAGATAGCGGAATACAACCTGAAATCGGCGACCAGCAGGCTGAAAACACATATCGACTTAAGCTTGAATATCCCCACCTATTCCGAAACCATTGGAAGTGGGAAAGATACTGCCGGTGTTTCGTACTATTTTCCTGTCAAGGAATTAAGTACTTCGGGAAATCTGACTATTAATCAACCTCTGCCAACCGATGGTAGAATCTACATACAAAGCAATTTATCCGTAGTAAATAATTTGAATGCAGATCAACAACATACCGAAATGAAAACAAGCATCGGCTTCGAACAGCCTTTGGATGCAATTTATGGTTATAATGCAATTAAATCGGCTCTCAAACAAGCCGAACTGGCATACGAACAGTCGAATAAAGTCTTGAAAAGGGAAGAGCTAAATTTGGTATATCAGGTTAGTAATTCGTATTATAACTTGCTTTCGCTACAAAAAAGCGCCGAAATAGCAGCTTTAGACTTGGAACGACAAACCGGTGCGCACGAAATCTCTAAAAATAAATTTGAAGCCGGACTTATCCGCGAAGTGGATGCCCTGCAAATGGAGGTTGATTTGGCCGAAGCGCAGAATAATTATGATATAGCTATTCTCAATCAGGTTTCGGCAATAAATTCGTTCAAGGAATTATTGGGGGTGGATTTGAACGACAATGTTACATTGAGTAGCGAACTTAAATATGAGGTAGTTATTGTTAACCCCGAAAAAGCAGTAGAATTGGCGCTTAAAAACCGGCTGGAAATTCGCGAACAGGAAATTCAGATGGAATTACAAAAGCTTTCGATTAAACGACAAAAAGCAGAAGGAATGGTCAGGGGTAGAATAAATGCCAATCTCAGTAAATTTGGGATGTACAATAACCCCTTATACGATTCAAATGCAAATGTGGTGAGCGATGTAGGCTTTCTCGAATCTATAAATAAATCGTATTCCGATTTAAGAAACCGGCCTTTAAATTATAATATTGGCTTCACCATTACAGTTCCCATTCTTGATTGGGGCGAAAACCGAAATCAGGTGAGGGCAACCGAATCAAGACTAAAGCAAATTACACTAAGGAAGGAAGAGGTTGAACGCGAAATAGAAACCGAAGTAAAGAATCTGGTTTCCAACATAAATGGTAACCTGAGACGCTTGCAACTACTGGAAAAAAACGTGGAAGTGGCCGAAAAAAGTTTTGAAATCACCCGTCAACGCTATTCTGATGGCGACATCGACAGCCAAGCCCTGTCATTGGAACGCACTCGTCTGAATACGGCCTACCGGACGCATCTGAGCGCCTATATCAATTATCAGCTATCCCTGGCCGATATTATGCGAAAAACTTTCTTCGATTTTAGAAATCAACAGGCGGTGGAATAAAGCCCCTCCAACCCTGCCCCGTGGGGGAGGCCATTAAAGGGATTCAGGGTATAATGATTTTGAACACCTGATTTTTATTCATAATCTTGACAATGTAAACGCCCGGACGAATACCGGCTGACAGGGGAATGTTATACGTTTTTTGGGTGGCCACTTCCGAGTACAGGGCTCTGCCGCTTATATCGTATAGGCTCACTCCCGTCAGGTCTTCATCGCCGATTATGCTGGCGATTCCGTCTTTGACCGCTATTTTAATGTTGTCCGACAAGGGGATTGAACCGATTCCTGTTGGCGAGAAATTGACCTTAGCCTCATTCGAGAAAGGTGTTTCGCCAAAATCGCCCAGGCTTCTGACGGTGTAGGTGTTTTGCCCCGTTAACGGACTGCTGTCGGTAAACGAACACTCGCTTGTCGAAGCTATTTTTTCTCCGTTGCGGAAGATGTGGTAGCTCTTGACAATAGAGGCGCTTGTTTTGGGATATACAAGCACGTTATCTACATGCCACCAATAAGATAAGCCCATATTGTTGTCGTCGCAGGCATGGAATGCAACACGCATATAATCCATGTTATCAGGTATATAAGAGCTAATATCCAGCTCAATGTATTCGTATTTGTTCAGCGCCGAGCTTTGCGCTTTCAGGTCATAAATCTGCTCCCAGGTTATTCCGTTGTCATTGCTCAGTTCTACAAAATAGAAGTTGTGATTGTTATTCTTTTGGGGAGCAATGGAGTTGGAATAGAAAGTCAGCAGTCCTCCGCTGAAAAATGGGGGCGATATAAGCCATTCGTCCTGATGGCAGTCTTGCATTTCCGAATCCAAGCGGGCAGAATACAGTCCTTTGTACGGAAGTTTGTATTTTGCGCTTTCCTGACGGCTCCAACCAACATTGTTTGCTGTTTTAATCTCCCACAGACTACTGCTTTCGAGGCTTTCAAAGTCTTCCGATAGTATGGGAGCGCCTTCTATCGGTTTTGTCCATGTCAGGTTAATCACGTTTCCGTTTTGCTTTGCATCCAAATCAGAGGGCGGCTGTATGATGGCCGATTGCTGAATAACAGTTAGTTCGGAATAAACATCGGGCTCTGTTTCGCTCGCTATTTTTATCACGACCGACCGTAAATTGGGTAAGCTGTTTACCGTTTTGGCGCTGAAAGTCAGTATTGCGCTTCCTGCTGTTCCTGTGGACGGTGATACTTCGAGCCAGTCGGGCAATGATTCTATTTTCCAGGATGTATTCACTCCCTGCACCTGTATTTTGGAACTGCTACCGGCATTCCCGTTAAGCCTCAGGCTGTCTTGGGACAGGTGGATGCTGGAGGGGGCTGTTAATAACTCGAACGAAATTGTTTCGCCGCAAACGCTAATGTTTGCAATGGCAAAGCAGGCTTCGGTTCCATCGGTATAAAACGGTTTTTCGACGGCTGTTCCTCCAAAGGCTGTCCGTCCGCTTTCCTGGCTGAAGGCTGCTTTCGATATATCACCGTCTGCGGTGGCGCTTCCTCCCGGTCGGAACAGGTATTGCTCATCAAATTTTGTTGTGCCGTCGTAATTTTCATTCCCTGTAAAGTTGGGATTGATGCGGTATATCAGCAGGCCGGAGGAGGGGAGACCAATCTCGAAAGGGCCTTCCTTTTTCCGGTATTCCAGCACAAAATATTCGTCCGAACCCACCAGTTTCAGCTTGTAAGCCGTGTTATTTTTGTCGCTGCCACCCACCGGTTTCAACGTATAGACGCCAGGGGTCGAAATCTCTTGCAGGTCGTCAGTCCATTTGCAGTATTTGTATTTTGTATAGGCGCTCATCCCCTGAGGAGTGGACAAATTATCCGACATTAAATCCCATACGCCCACCGGATTCAATCCTTTTTTGGTGTGATACAAATCGCGCGTGCCCAGGGTGTGAGACATTTCGTGGCACAATACGCCCGCATTCAGGGGATTTTTTGCCAGGCCGTTCCAGCCATTGGCTCCATCGAACAACAAGATGTACTCATTCACTTTTTTCTCCCGAATTTCGCTCTGCTTGATGTACAGCGAAGAGCGGTGAGGCCAGAATATATACCGGCTGCTAATCTCGGAATTGCCGCTGAGTATAAGGCAAATATTGTCCACAACGCCGTCGTTGTTTTTATCAATAACCCGGTCTGCCGGAACAATTGTATGCAGGTAATCGCTGATTTCTTTCACCAGATTTTGTTCGCGCAGCAAGGCATCGCCGGCATTGTTCTCGTCGTAACCTTCGGGATTGATAGAGCTTGAATGCAGGTAATACCCCCGGTTTTGTTGCGCTTTGTAAGATACTATGGTCGAGCTACCGGCAACAGGATACATCACACTTTTCCACTTCAGCTGCTTGTATGAGGCCTGTTGAAAATAATTATAGACCGAGCCCGACGATTCCGCCTCGTTGTTAAACAATTGCTCGTAATAGTCGGCGGTTTTATCGAAAATAGTCTCGTCTTCGTCGGCAAAACGGACGAAGCACACCAAATTTGCCAGGTCCTTGTCATCTTGCAGGGCCTGAACCGGCCATGCAAACAAGGCTAGAAAAAAGAAGGGTATAAAGTATCTCATGCTGTTTATTATTGTGTTGCTGGAAGAGGAGATTGCGGGTCGGAGCCCGCAATAACAAACTCCATTATTGAGTATAGGGCAAACGCATGAAAATTTTTACGGCTTATGCCTTTCGGTAAAGTGGCTGATATGAGCAGGAGATTCCTCCCTTTGGTCGGAATGACTGTCTCCTTTTTGGGAGAGGGGATGAGGAAGCGGCGGCGAAGCCGCTGCTTCCTACTCCTTTAAACCACTAACAAGCGAGTCATTCCGACCAAAGGGAGGAATCTCATTCGTAATAGTGGCACTAAATTTTTTCATGCGTTTGCCCTGGTATTGAGTCGCCTTCGCTCCTCGAACGTTGTTTCCGTGTGCTGGAAAATTAATTATCAACAATAACTTTCTGTGTACAGGCGCCTGCTTTTGCTATGTAAATGCCATTGGCCAATCCGCTCACATCCAAGCTTGAAGTATAGGCCGATTTCACTACAATGCCTTGAGTATTATACACAACTATATCCGCATCGTTGGCCAAGCTGATTGTTTTACCATCGAATTTCAGGCCGGCTGAATCATTTTCGGTTCCATCAATATTTGACGGCGGTGTGGACGTCAGAACTTTTAATCCGTGAATGTACAGGTTGTTCTTAGTCAGGTTCTGAAAATAGCCATAGATGGCGGACGATGAGGCGAGCGTGAAAATCGGCTCGTTGCCACTGTTCAAGGTCTGCATGTTTAACCAAGTGAATTGTCCGGCTGATGATAGCGGTTTAAACATGCTTGAGTACAAGGCCGATACAATAGTATAATCGGTGAAACGTTTCCCCGCTTCTGTTGTACCCAGCAGGCGTACATACATTGTGCTGCTGGCCGATACCATCAGGTTGAACGAGGTGCATGAAGGCGCTTTTACAATAACCCCCCCTCCATTTGTTGACATACTTGCCGAAGACGGGGCTATTTTTATGGCGCCGGTTTTGGCATTGGCTCCTCCAAGGGCGCCATCTGTACCTGCTCCTGCAAAATCGGCAGCAGCTTCGGTATCGACATATTCGCCAAAATCGGCGGAGACAAGCTGGATTATTTTTCCCGATTCGTTGAATTTCAGATTCTCATTATCGGCTTGACTGATGTATTTGTCTATTTTGGCTTGGGTGTCGAACCAAATCCAACCATCGGCGTCCACATCTGCTGCATCAAATAAGTTGTATTGTGCATTGGCGTAACCAAATATGCCAAGGCTTAAAATAATTGCTGTAAAAATCTTTTTTCTCATAACTTTTAGTTTTTATTTAATTAATAAGTACACTTGCTTTTGCATTTAAGTAAGGGTAAGGATTTAATGATATATTTCAAGGCTTATAACCGGCTGTTGTATATATGCTTACCAAAACAATAAAGAGGTCTGAGACCTTACATCTCTGTCCACTCGGGATTTTGCTCAATGCCCTGATTGCGTATTTCGTCCCAGGGAATGGGGTAGTAATATTGCATGGCGCGGTATAGCCTGACCCGCGAGGGGTATCTGTTCATGTTGCTTATAGTATAAACCGTTGGTTTTCCTTCTTCCTTCACAATCTTCATCACTTTCAGCGGATTGGTTGCTCCGCTCATTTTTTCTTCGGCTATGTTGTAACGCAGCAAATCCCAATAGGTAGTTTCTTCAAAGGCCAGTTCCACCTTTCGTTCGTTCATTATGGCTTCCCAGCTTATGTTGGTCAGCTCGTGCATGTGAACGCGCTTGCGGATGCGGTTGATTTTTTCGAGTGCATCATCAGGCCGTTTTTGTTTGAAATCAATCTCGGCATAATCCAACAGTACTTCAGTAAAACGCCAAATGATGTAGTTTTGTTTACTGGCATAGGTAATATTGTTGTCAATAACTTGCGATTCATCGACAAATTTGCCCAGATAATAGCCGGTACGACTAACAGCCGCCGTCTCCGATGTTCCGTATGGAATCAAATCGGCTCCGGCTTCTTCCTTGCCATTCACTTTGTTGTAATGAATCTCCATTTCACGCCCCCTGAAACGGCAGCCATCGTAAAGAATATTGGCATAAAACCGATAATCGCGATTCTCGTACGGACTATTCGGGTTGTAGGTCGTATTTTCCCTCATTCCGTATTCGTCCACATGGTTTTGCGTGGGCGAATAGGCCGCCGTTGTGCCTCCGTAGTAGGGCGAAACCGATTCACGGTCGAGTTTATGCCCGAATCCATTGTCGAAATCACCATCGTTTGAATGTTGAACTTCCAGAATTGATTCACTGCTGTTTTTGGTCAGGAATAGTTGGCGGTATTCCTGCACTATTTTTTCCTGTGTGGTTCCGGTTATTTCTACTAACGAATAGTTGAGTTTCATCAGCTCGTCGTATGCTTCTTTGGCATTTTGCAGCATTTCATCCGACCGGTTGTCGGGAAAGCCCAGATAACTTTTTTCCTGATTCTGGAAATGCTCGCCCGCTACCCAAAAATAGGTTTTTGCCTTGAGCATTAAGGCGGCCCCGGGAGTGATGCGTCCCATGTCGGTAGCATCGTAGTTCACTTGCGACAAGTACGATTCGGACAAAGTGGCTTCATCGGTAATAAACCGAACCATTTCTTCATACGATGCACGTGGAAACTTCTTTACTTTCTTCAGGGGGTCGTAAACCTCTTGCATAATAATGACCCCTCCAAACTGGCGCAGCAGCAGATAATGGTAATAGGCCCTGAAAAAATGAGCTTCGCCAAGCGCCCTGTTTTTCTGGTTTCCGGGGGTAATTTTAGCTTCATTCTCGAACAGCAGATTTATCGACCTCAACTGTCCGTAGTAGCTATTCCAATACGACAGGCCTTTTTGTTGAATTTCGCGCATACTGCTTTTCAGAATATCGCCGTATGTTGTGCTGAACCATTCGCTTTTGCTTATGGTTATCTGGTCGCCGTACCAAGGCAGGTATTCGCGACTGACGCCTTTCAACAGCGCGGTTGTTGGCATATACACACTGAAACCGCTGTTCATATTCCGGTACCAGGGCAAAACATAGCCGTCCAGCAATTGCGGATCGCCCCAAATCATGTCTTCGGGCAGCATGTTTATTGGTTTATCTCTGAAAATATCATCGCAAGATGTTCCCAGCAAGCCGGTGAATAGAATCAATATCAAGTAATATCTTATTTTCATGTCTTCAATTTTATTTTTCGAGGTTAAAATCCGATGCTTAAACTGGCTCCGTAAGTCCGTTGGATAGGGTAGTCCCGCAACGATTCGGGGTCCATCTCTTTCAGAGACGACCAGGTGAACAGGTTACTGCCTTGCAAGGAGATGCTTAACGATTTCATATTCAGCTTTCTGATAATGTCGGTTGGCATCGAATAGCCTATGGTCAAAGCTTTCAGACGGACAAAGTCGCAGTCCTTGACCCAAAATGTGGAGGATCGCCGGTTGTTGTCGTTTATTGTCGAAAACTTCACACGCGGATACTTCGCATTCTTGTTCTCTTCCGACCAGCTATCGTCCCGGTGATAGGTCTGATAGCGTTGCAGACTGCTGTTGTACAACGAATACTGTTCGGCTATCTGCTTCTTATATCCCGCTACTCCGTGGAACATAGCGTTCACAAAAAAGCCTTTGTATTCGGCGCCCAGCTTAACCGAAAATGTATAATCGGGATAGGAGGAGTTTTTGATATAAATCCGGTCGTCGGCTGACAGGATGTTGTCTTCGTTTTGGTCTTTGTATTTAATATCGCCCGGAGCTATGGTGGCATTTCCCTGCCCATCCTGATCAACAGGATAGTTCGCTATTTCTTCCCAGGATTGGAATAAGCCGTCGGCTTCATACAGCAGCCAGGTTAAATAAGGTTTCCCTTTTCGCTGAATGCGAGGCGACAGAGACGACTCATCGCCCCAGTTAAGCGCCTTGTTATCGGTTTTCGACAGGGTGAAGTCAACATTGTATTTCACTTTGTTGATGGCGTTGCGGTGATTAATTGTTAAGTCCCATCCCCATTCTTTAATCTTCCCGATATTGATAGAGGGGTATCTGCCGTCGGCGCCTGTTGAGGGCGGGTAGAGGTATGCCGGTGCGCTATCGACCAGATTGGTACGGTATCGCCAATAATATTCGTAGGTTACGCCAAAGCGATTGTCCCAAAATCCCCAATCGGATGCCAGGTTGTAGGTGGTTCTTTTTTCCATTTCCAGATTCGGATTGGGCAGGTTACTGGGCGAAAGGATAACCCCGGGCTCAATATTTCCGCCTATATTATAGCCCTCGCGCGGAGCGAAGATGTATTGGGGCAGGTAAGAAAACGATCCTGCATCTCCGGCATCGCCCAAAATACCGGCTGAGGCTCTTAGTTTAATGTTGGATATAACCGGTTGCTTCCAATCCTTGAAAAACTGTTCGTTGGCTACCATCCACGAGCCCGAAACCGAGGGGAATAGTTTCCAGCGGTTGTCGGGATGAAACTGGGTTGAACCGTCCATCCTGAAGCTTCCTTCGATAAAATACCTGTAATCGTAATTGTAGGTGGCTCTTCCTATCAGCGATGCCCGTTCGGTATAAAATTCGTCATCGTTCAGCCTGCCGGTTCCCGATACCATCAGTTCGGGGTAGCTGCCCGATAATTCGTCTCGAGCGCCATCGAAGTTACGGTATTTTTTGTCCTGATAGTTGGTAACCAAAAGGCCGCTGACGGTATGCTTTGCTGCAAATGTGCGGTTGTAGTTAAGCCCTGCCTCTATCAACACGTTTTTGTTCGATTGGTCTTGCCTGCTCAACGAAGGTTTGGCTTTGGGGTAGATGGTATTGGCATCTTCCTTTATCGCGCCGTTTTCTATCAGGTAGAGCGCAACGGGCTTTGAATACCTCTTGATGTGGGTGTTCCCTTCGTCAAACGTCCCTCTCAGATACACAGAGAGGCCTTTTACAGGCGCTATATCGTATTTCAGATTGGCGATGACGGTGCTCATGCTGGCTTCGTTGTCGGTATATCCTCCCAGTCCGTTTACGGCAATCAGGGGGTTCCCGCCGTTTATGCTGGCCAACCGTCCATCGGTGAATTTCAGTACCTGAATGGGGGCAAAACTATAGGCCGCCGTGATGGTGGAGTAGCTTGTATTTTTATTTTCGGAGCGCGAGCCCAGCATGTCTAACGACAGGGTTAAGCCCTTTGCCAGTGTGGCATCCAGTTTCATGGAGTAGTTGTACCTGTCGCGCCCAACACCGCTATACAAGCCCTGTGTATTGGTATATCCTCCCGACAGGTAATAAGTCAGGTCGCTGTTGCCGCCCGTTACCGACAGGCTGTGCGTGGTGGAGTAACCGTAATCTTTCAGGTAATCGAACAGGTTCTCGTTTCCGTATTCATTCGGAGCGGCATTTGCTCGGATGGTCTCCAATTCTTCATCGCTGAACATTTTGTAGTTGTCGATAAAACCCGGCGAGTTTTCGAGGGCTTTGTTCCGTAATCTGGCAAATTCGTAGGCATTCAAAAATTCGGGGAATTTGGTGGCCGTTTGCAGGTTGTATTGTCCCCGATAGTTGATGTTCAGCTTTTTGTCGCCTTTCCCTCTTTTGGTTGTTACCAGAATAACGCCCTTGGCGGCATACGCGCCATACACCGCAGCGGCAGCGGCATCTTTCAGTATCGAAATGCTTTCAATATCATCGGGACTGAGGTCCGACAAACGGGTTTCGCTGTCGGAGGTATTTCGTCCGTAACGCGGAACGCCGTCTATCACCAACAAGGGGTTATCGCTCATCCCCCGGATGTTTATAACGGCCTCGCGAGGAGAACTCGGGTCGCCGGATAACGACAGCACACTCAATCCGGCCACTTGTCCGGCAAGGGCTTCATCAAGGTTGGCGGTAGGCATCCGCAGAATGTCTCCGGCCTTAATTGTTTCGATAGAACTGGTCAGCGCCGACCTTTTTTGTGTGCCGTAACCTATCACGACCATCTCGTCCAACATCTGAGCGTCTTCATTCATCACTATCCGAAGGGTTTCTTTTCCATCGGCTTTAATCTCCTGCGTCTTGTATCCCATATAGGAGATTGTGATAACGCTCTTGGAGGCAGACGAAAGGCTGATAGAAAATGAGCCGTCCATATCGGTAACGGCATGTGCTTTGCCATCTTTTTCTCTTACATTAACGCCAATAAGCGCCTCGCCCCTCGAATCGACAACTGTTCCCTGCAAAAGAAGAACAGCGGGGCTTGCGTTTTGTGCGCTAAACTCGAACGACGACAAAAGTAGAAAGCAGAAGAGTACTAGTTTTTTCATCGGGAACCTGTTTTATTCTTTGAATAACTTGTCAATGGTCAGGATATGGTAATCGTAAAAATTCCGGCTGGTAGCATCTGCTGTTGTCGCTCTCCGTTGTTTGTACAATGCCAACACTTTCTTGAGCTGGGCTGCCATCAAGGGGTTAAGTTGTATGCCCGGCAAGCTGGGCAGCCCGAAATTTATCCGTAGAAACGAATGCCGATCGGGATCTTCCAAATCGGAATAACAGCAGGGCAACGACTGTTCGGATGCCGAAGTCAGGAGGTCGTCGAAAGCCGTAACCTGTGCTCTGGCTTCTTGCTTTCTCAGGCTGCTACCGTTAATCAACTGACTGATAGCTGCCGACTGGATAGTTATTTCATCGGCGTTTAACGGGCGATTCTGATAGCTTGTTTTAAATACTTCGGCAATCACATCGTTCAGGTAGCCATCCAGGGTATAGTTATTCACCGGATCCAGCTTTTCGCCTTCCGAAATACGGTACAGCACGCTGGCGTTGAACATGCCGTTAACCACCGAGGTTTGCAACCGGCTATTTGCTTCCAAATCAATTTCTATTTTGCTCAATAATTCCGGTGGCGTCAGCCATGAGTTGTAGCTTCTCATTTGTTCCAGCAGCCATTTTATGGCTCTTTGCTGTTCGGTTTTAGTTATTTGCTTTTTGGCTGCCCCTGCCGGATTTTCGCCTTGCCTGATTTCTTTAAATTCCACTCCTCCCAAGTAGGGCAGTACGTGGCGAATGTAGCGGGCATACTGCTTCACTACTTCTTGGTAAGCGGTTTCCACATTATCGTATCTTTCGCCGGCCTCCAGCGTCCATTTTTCGAGGTTCCGGGCTACAATCTTCAGGTTGCTTATCGCCAAATCGCCTGCCTTTATATGGTCGTTTCCCAGGTCTTCGGTCTGGTCGGTTGGGTCGATGGTTCCTAAAAATTGCTGTGCGCCAAACTCATACATGGGGTCGTTTTTCTTCTCTTCAATCCATGCGGTCAGGGTTTTTTTCTCATCCAGCGGCGTTTTAGCGCCGGGTATAATCCGGTATCCCCAGTTGATGGCATAAATATCATACACACCCAGTACCGGAGGCGTGAGTTTCACCCCTTTTTCAAAATCGCCGGGTTGTGCTATAAAATTGTTCCGGGCATAATCCATAATGCTCGGAGTAGTGCCGTATTTTTGTGTGAAGGACGGGCTTCGGAGCGAATCGACCGGGAAAGCATAGCTGCCTCCCATGTTGTGCATCAGTCCCAATGTATGCCCTATTTCGTGCGAGGCCACGTACCTCATCGACTCCTGCATCACCTCGTCGTCGAATACCGGTTTGCGAACGCGGGGGTCGGTGGAGGCTGTCTGGGTAAAACGCCAATGATGCAGCAGGGACAATATATTGTGGTACCAAATAACATCGGCGTTAAGAATTTCTCCCGACCGTGGGTCGATATGGCTGGGGCCCATGGCATTGGCCGTTGGAGTAGTGGCATACTTAAAACAACTGTATCGCATATCGTCAGGGTCAAAATCGGGGTCGTTTTTCGGATAATCTTTAGCTGCTATCGCATTCTTGAATCCGGCCTGCTCAAAAGCGGTATTCCAGTCTTCGATGCCTTGGCGGATAGATTTCGCCCATTTTTCGGGGAAAGCGCTGTCCACATAAAAAACGATTGGCTTGGCCGGTTCCACCAGCTCTCCCCTGAAGTAAGCTTCACGCTGCCCGGGTTTGGGCTCCAGTTTCCAGCGGTGAATAAATATGTAGGGATATACTTTGTCTTGCTCTGTGGTGTAGAGGTTGCGGTCACTGTTGAAGAAGCCCACGCGGTTGTCCTGCAAGCGCATCGTCATCAAGGTGTCGGGAAGCAGTACCACCGAACGGTTGACGATTACCGTATAAGGTTCGTTCAGGGGCGTTGTGGTATATGACAACATGCTGCGAATCTCGATGTTCTTTTTGAATGTTTTGGTTTCCTGTATGCCGGATGCTCCCGATACAAAAGTTCCTTTCAGGGTGGATGAACCGCCCAGTAGTTTGGAAAGCGGATTATCGGGTTTAATCGGACTGATGCATTTTTCATTCTCGCCAAAAAATGCGGTAACATCAATAAGCACATTTCCTCCATTTTCGGCTTCGATGGGGAATCCTTTTAAAACAGGGTCGAAAAAATTCTTTTTGAATGCCGATGCTATCGGAGAACCCTCTTCCACTTCGTTCTCTGTTTGCACGTTGTGCATATAAACATTGGTGGAATCGCGCGAGAACCGGATGACCAGTGGCTTGGTAGCCATTTGTCCGGCAACAAAATCGTGCGTATTACTTGTGGACGCAATCCGGTTTGTCAACAAATAGGTGTGCGTCATTGCCGAATCGGATAACTCGAAATACAACTTGTTTTTTTTCGTCAAATGCGTTGTAAACAATCCCTTCTTTGTATTGGCATCCTTCACGATGTCTTTGTATTTTGCCTTCGGATTGGCAACCGAATCGGTCTTCGATTTTTCGACGGCATTACCGACAGCTTTTTTAAACAGGTTGGCCGACTGGGTATGAGAAAGCGAACACATGCACAGAAGCAATATGCATAAATTTATTTTTTTCATAATTTTCTTTTTTATAAAAAACCGACCCCTCATTGTTTCATCGAAAAAACAACAACTTGCAAATGTGTGATGCCAGAGTTAAAACAATGTAACAATCAGAGGTAGAACGTTTCTTTTTTTATTTTGAGAACAAAATTAAGTTATAAATGTTTGATTGATAAGCCACTTTTAAAATGCTATTAGTAGATAGATTATACACTCTTGATAATATACAACAAAAAGGATGAAGAATTGTTCAATAAAATTTTGAAATCTTTTGCGGCAATGTTCCGAATGGGAGTTAAAGGAGCAAGCGCATGAAGAAAGTCCGGTAAAACCTGTAAAAGACTACGCACGTTACGGATGAGATTCCTCCCTTTGGTCGGAATGACTGTCTCCTTTTCGGGAGAGGGGATGGGGAAGTGGCGGCTTCGCCGCCACTTCCCCATCCCTTAAACCACTAACAGGCGAGTCATTCCGACCAAAGGGAGGAATCTCCTGCTCATATCAGAAAGACCTGAGCAGTAAATTTTTCAAGATTTACCTTGCTAACAAGCCCTGAATTGGCTATAAATATCTAACATTTTCATGCATTTGTCCTAAGATAGCTGAAAAATTTCTTTGATTAAGAAACAATTTTACTACTTTTGCGGTTTGAATATGAGCGAAACTATAAGCAGTGTGTTCGTAAAAGATTGAATTTATGCAAAAAAACCTAGTAATAGTAGAGTCCCCGGCTAAGGCAAAGACTATTGAAAAATTTTTGGGAAAAGATTACAGAGTATTGTCGAGCTACGGACACATTCGCGACCTTAAAAAGAAAGACTTGGGCGTTGATTTAGCCCATAATTACAAGCCTTTGTACGAGATTCCGGCCGATAAAAAGAAGGTGGTTTCGGAACTTAAATCGGCGGCAAAAGATGTAGAAACTGTTTGGCTCGCATCCGATGAAGACCGCGAAGGAGAGGCCATATCCTGGCATTTGTTTGAAACCTTAGGCCTGAAAGACGATAATACAAAGCGAATCGTTTTCCACGAAATAACAAAGGATGCGATTCTGAATGCGATAAATAATCCACGGAAAATTGACAAGCATTTGGTGGACGCCCAACAGGCAAGGAGGGTGCTCGACCGCATCGTTGGTTTTGAACTTTCGCCCGTTTTGTGGAAGAAAGTGAAACCGGCATTGTCGGCAGGGCGCGTTCAATCGGTGGCAGTACGTCTTATCGTGGAACGCGAACGCGAAATAACCGCTTTCAAAGCAGAGGCTGCATACCGCATAATGGCAGTTTTCAGGAAAGAAGAGGACGGTAATTCGTATGAAATTACGGCTGAATTGAATAAACGCTTGGCCACCAAGGAAGAAACCGTCAAATTCCTCGAAAGTTTGATTCCAGCCTCTTTCACTATTGAGGATGTGGTTACCAAACCAACGAAAAAGTCGCCGGCGCCGCCTTTTACAACTTCAACCCTTCAGCAGGAAGCGGCTCGCAAGTTGGGCTATTCGGTGGGGCAGACGATGATGCTGGCGCAAAAATTATACGAATCGGGAAAAATTACCTATATGCGTACCGACTCGGTCAACCTTTCGGATTTGGCAATCAACGCCTCCAGGGCCGAGATAGAAACGGCATACGGAAAAAATTATGTAAAAACCCGCCGCTTTTCGACCAAGACCAAAGGCGCTCAGGAAGCGCATGAGGCCATTCGTCCTTCGTACATGAGCGAGCACACGGTAAACGGTACGGCTCAGGAAAAGAAGTTGTACGAATTGATCTGGAAACGCACTATTGCCTCGCAAATGGCCGATGCCGAACTCGAAAAAACAACAATAACAATCGGCGCTCCGGTTACGGAATACAAATTTCAGACAGTTGGCGAGGTGATTAAATTCGATGGTTTTCTGCATGTGTATTTAGAAAGCACGGATGACGAAAACGATGAAAACCCGGACGTGCTCCTGCCTCCCGTAAAAGTGCAGGATCGCCTCTTGATGCAACGGGCAACGGCCACCGAACGTTTCACACAACGTCCGGCCAGGTATTCCGAGGCCTCCTTGGTGCGCAAGCTCGAAGAATTGGGCATCGGTCGTCCATCGACTTATGCGCCTACCATATCAACGATACAAAACCGCGAATACATCGAAAAGAGCAACATCGAAGGCGTTGAGCGGAAATACAATGTATTGAGCCTCGAAAAAGGCAAAATATCCGATAAAAACAAAACCGAAGTTGCCGGGGCCGATAAAAACAAGCTGATACCTACCGATATTGGGATGGTGGTCAACGATTTTTTAACGCAGTACTTCCCCAATATTCTCGACTATAACTTTACGGCCAGCGTCGAAAAGGAATTCGACTATGTGGCTGATGGAAAGGAAGATTGGACAAAGATGATAGACCGTTTCTACAAAGTTTTTCATCCGGTGGTGGACGAGACAATGAGCGTTCAGACCGACCACAAGGTAGGGGAGCGCGTATTGGGTAACGACCCCAAAACAGGGCAACCCGTATCGGTGAAAATAGGGCGTTTTGGCCCGATGGTACAAATGGGGACTACCGGAGACGATGAAAAACCGACTTTCGCAAGCCTGCAAAAAAACCAGTCCTTATCCACAATAACCTTGGAAGAGGCATTAAAACTCTTCGATTTGCCACGCAATGTAGGCGAATTTGAGGGCAAAGACATGGTGGTTGCTGTGGGTCGCTTTGGCCCTTATGTGCGCCATAACAGTCAGTTTGTATCGCTCCCCAAAACTTTCGATCCGTACAGTATTACGGGCGATGAGGCTATTGCATTAATTTTGGAGAAGCGGAAAAAAGATAGCGAGAAATTGATAAAAACATTCGATGAGGATGCTGATATTCAGATTCTTAATGGTCGTTACGGGCCATACATTTCCTATCAGAAGAGTAACTATAAAATACCCAAATCGGTCAATCCGCCGGATATGACATACGAGGAATGTATGAAAATTATTCAGAGCGATCCGGATAAAGAAAATACGAAAAAAGCGGCTGGCAAGAAAAAAACTGCCGCAAAATCAAAAATGAAATAATTATTGTTATATCTTTGACAAAGATAGCGGATATATTTTTGTTATAGGATAAGCAAACTTGTACAATAAATAATATGGCAAATAACACAGAACCTTTTGAATATGACGAGGATGAAGCGGTAACGTTTATACAAAACTACCTGCCCCAAGAGTTAAAAAATCGTTTTTCGGACAATGACATCAACTATGTCATTGATGTTATGTATGACTTTTACGACGAAAAAGGGCTATTGGCCGATGATACTTCGGACGAAGAAGTAATTGATTTGGATGAAGACGAATTGATAGCATACGTGCAAAAGAATGTCAAGAAAGATAAATTAGTGAAGTTGACAGAAGAAGAAATAACATTTATCGTTCAGGGCGAACTGCAATATTGCGAGTCGATAGGGATGTTTGATTGAACAGAGAGAGTTAAAATAATCGTTACATAACATTTTAAATTAAAAAAATTATGAATCGTTTTACATTTTTAGGAGTAGTAGTACTAAGTGTAGCTATTCTGTTTTCGAGTTGTGGCGCCAGTAATACAGTTAAAGGCGGTGGTATAGGTGCAGGTGCAGGCGGCTTATTGGGCGCTGGTATCGGAGCAATAGTCGGTGGTAGCAAAGGCGCTGCCTGGGGCGCTGGTATAGGCGCCGTAGTTGGTGGTTCGGCCGGTGCAATTATCGGAAACAAGATGGACAAACAAAAAGCAGAGTTGGAACGCATTAATGGCGCTCAGGTTGAATCAATCAACGATGGACAAGCTATTAAAGTTACTTTCGAGTCGGGTATTTTGTTTGCAACCAGTTCAAGCACATTGAATGCAGCTTCTCAAAATTCGCTGTCGAGTTTTGCCGCTTCGTTGATAAACAATCCCGATACTGATGTGCAGATCTACGGTCATACCGATAGCACAGGTTCTGACGGTATTAATCAACCCTTGTCGGAAAAAAGAGCGCAGTCTGTTTACAACTTCCTGGCATCTAAAGGTGTTGCCGGAAGCCGTATGACTTCTCAAGGTTTTGGTTCTTCCCAGCCGGTTGCGGATAACTCTACAACAGCCGGAAAAGCTCAAAATCGTCGTGTAGAAGTTTACATTCTGCCTAACGAAAAAATGATAAAAGACGCTCAACAAGGCAAATAATAGTTAGAACAACTGATTATTCACCGTTTATCGCAAGCTCCTTGCCCTTATGTTAATTGGGGTAGGGGGCTTGTGTGGTGAATAGCAGCCCCTCCAACCTCCCCGTGGGGGAGGCTCTCCTTTGGCGCAAGGTTTTTAGCGCTGCACAACCTCTAAAAGGTATAGCGCTTTTGGCGCAAGTTTTTAACTTGCGCCAAAAAGGCATTTTTAATTCTCTAATTTTCAAATTTGCTAATTATTTCTATGTCTGATTTTAATTCAGTCGTGTTTTGTGTTGGCTATCGCTTTTTCGGTTTGTATAAACCTCTGGTTTCCTGTTCGGGTGTTGGTATCCACTCAAAGCAACCAATGTCCGGCATTTGGTCGCTCAGGCGCGCTACTCCTCTAATATCCAGGGGTAAGGGAGTCGAAAAATAGGGATTGGCTTTATTTATGGCGGGAGAAATAGAATCCAAATCAAAACTGTAATAATAATCGCGGTCTTTATTGATATTCTTAAACTCGGGGTCAACGTTCCAGACAATATTCACCAGTTGGTCATCGTCTTCGCCACCCGATTTAATCAGGCAATTCTCGAAATAATAACCAATTTCTTTCTCGGCGCTGAATATCTTGTTTTGGAACTTAATTTCCGAGGAACTCAGCCCTGCGATAATTGAGTTTCTAAACTCGCATTTATCCATCACCACATACGTTTGCCCGTCATCCAGCACATTCCCGACGGTTAAGGCCGCATCTTTCCTCATGCCCCACCACGACATGTAATTGGCCAAAGTGCAATGCAGGAAAGTATAACTTCCGCCTATCAGTTTGGCAACCGAACCACCGGCGTTGGCCAGCAGCGAGTTATAGAACTCAATGTCGGAATTTATGGCATAGATGCCGTGCGAATTGGTATTTTGTATGATTGAATTGGTGAATACCGCCTTTTTTAGCGAGGGGTCGGAAGCATTAAACCAAATGCCTTTTACGGCGTTGCGCAAAAAGAAATAGTCGAAGTTATTGTTGTAGCTAATCGAATCGATTACAATTCCTTCCCATTGTCCGGGAATCCGGTCGTAGGGTACATCCGTAAATATATTATCGGTGCGGTCGCCTCTGAAAACAACAGGTTCTTCCAATGTTCCTTTGACGTTGACCGAACCGTAAACCTTCATCCCTGCTCCTTTGTGGAAATAGAGCCGTACGCTTTTTTCGATAGTCAGCACGGCATTGGTATCTACAACTATGGAGTCGTAAACCAGAATCGGTTTTTCGGCAGTCAAGGTGGTATCCTGCGCGATTGTTTTTCCTGTTTTCCACCAGATAACATCCTGTCCGATAGCCTCTAACTGGATGTATTGAACCCTTCCGTTCAGATTGAAGCGAATAGAATCGCGTATTCTCAGGGGGCTGTTCTGATTCAGCGGATTAACCGTTACTTCCACAAACAGATAGACGCTGTCTTTTTTCAATATATCCACATCGCGTATAACCGTTCCGCCCACGCCGTCCACATTGATTCTGAACCCCGATTTGCCGCCGCTCGCCAGCTCTACCGATTGGATGGTCAACGAATTACTGTTCCGGTTGTAAATCAGTAATCGACGGGTGGCAGAGCCAAAACCGGTAAATACCGTATCGAATCGAACCGTATCGGACGAAAATGTGAGCTTGAGATTGGGATCGGACGAAAAATCATCGCTTTCTTCACACGAGAAAAAACAACAAGCCAGTAAAAACAGCAAAATACTACCAAGAAGACTTTTCATTCACTTTTCTTTTATTACTAAACGAAAACCGGAGGAATTTATTTTATAAGCATTGTCGCAAAACCTTATAGTCGGCACACGGAAACAACGTTCGAGGAGCGGAGGCGACTCAATACACGGAAACAACGGAATAGCACGGAATTAATTTTATATTTTTCATCCATAGTATTGTAGAAACAAATAAAAGTTATATATTTGACATCATAGATAGCTAAAACGGCAATCCTATGAGAACGATACGCCTGTTTTTTGTATCATTCTTGGCAATGCAGGGATTATTATCTCAGGCGCAAGAAGAAGTCGGTTCGCGAGGACAGCTATACTCTTTTGTCGAAAATATCAATGCTTTCACCGATTATTACCCGCAGGAAAAGGTTTACCTGCACTTCGATAACAGCAGCTACTTTTTGGGCGAAACCATTTGGTTTAAGTGCTATGTGAACGTAGCCGATGCAAACACGTTCACCGATGTCAGCCGCACGCTGTACGTTGAATTGCTCAACCCCGAAGGCCGGTTGGTTGACAGCCGCAAGTTGCTGATTGAAAACGGTCAGTGTCATGGCGAGTTTTTCTTGCCCGATAATCGCCTCTATTCAGGATTCTATCAGCTGAGGGCTTATACCCGTTATATGCTGAACTTTGGAGAGGACTGTGTATTTACGCGCGTATTTCCCGTGTATGAGAAACCTGAAAAAGAGGGCGATTATTCAAAAATGAAGATAATCGGCAGCAAACTCTCGGCGCCGGACAAACGCGAAAAGCGGGACAAGCTGAAAAAAGTAGATGTAACTTTCTTCCCCGAAAGTGGAAGCTTGATTCGGGGGTTGGAATCGAAAGTCGCCTTTAAGGCAACTGATGATAAAGGTATGGGCATTGAAATAAAAGGGACGGTTTACAACTCTCAAAAAGAAGCAGTTGCCACTTTCCAAAGCGTCCATCAGGGGATGGGCTACTTTTACCTGACCCCGACAGAAGAGGGTTATTATGCCGAAATAGAACACAATGGGAAGAGGCACACCGAAAAACTGTCAACCGTTCAACAACAAGGCTATGTAATGTCGGTGGATAACAGCAACAACGAGGAGCTGCAAGTTGCCGTATATAAAAATGCCGATACAGCAAACGAAATCATTGGAATTACCTCCTCGTGTCGCGGACGGGTAAATGCCTTTGCCGAGCTAAACATGACAAGAGCCAACAAAGCTATCGCCAAATTCCCCTTAGAAGAACTGGAAACAGGCGTCAATCAAATCACCCTCTACAACAAGGATGGGCATGTTTTAAGCGAGCGGCTTGTATTTGTCAACCACCGAAACAAACAACTGAAAATAAAGAAGAAACAAGGCAAGCAATCCCCGCAAAACCAAAAGCGCAGACAATCAAAAACTAGATGCGATTTTTTAAGCAAAAACGAAATGCGTAAAAATACGTTTTTACGCATTTCAAAAGCTATTAAAATACTATTCAAGTAGCGATAAAAATTTTATTTTACTTCACAATCATATCTCATAATTCACCACCATCCACTCTTCTTGCTTCCTTCTGCTCACAGCTTTGCAGGCCGTAACGTTTCGCTCTACGGCGTGAATGTGCCAAGCTTGTTTGTCGGCAAACTCTTTAATTATCTCATTTGGATACATTGTGAGCATGAATTTTCCTTTCAATGTGGCGCATAAGTTGAGCAGGTCTGTCAGGTTCTGCTCGTTAAACATGCCGGAATAATGACCCATATTACTTCCTACATAGGGTGGGTCGATAAAATGGAACGCCTGCGGGCAGTCGTAGCGGGCAATGATTTTAAAAGCGTCATCGCACTCAATCGTTGTCTTTTCAAGCAGATTTTTCAAACCCTCGTCAATCACGAGCGATAGCTTGGCATTCGTCATTTTCTTCGGATGCCTGCACTCTGATTTGTCGAATCCAAATGAAGATGATAATTGCCCTGCGAATCCCATTTTTGACAGCGCCCAGACAGCCCATGCGCGCTGAATATCCGAGAAGAAATCCGAATGATTGTAAATATGCCACGCATGCTCGTGCTGCTGGCGACAATGGAGTGTACGGAGAACCTCTGCACGAAAATCATCCGATTGTGTGGCTACAACCTTGTAGAATGTGATTAACTCGGAATTAAGGTCATTGATGACATTGACCTTGGCAGGCTCTTTGTCGAAAAACAAAGCCGCTCCTCCACAAAATGGCTCGCAATACAATTCATGAGCCGGAATAAGGGGTCGAATGAACTTCAGCATATTTTGCTTTCCCCCGTAGTAAGTAATAGGTGTTCGCATAAAAATAAATTTAGTTTAAATGATTATTAAGTTCTATTTAATTGCTATTTTTGCAGCCTCACGCAACATATAAAATGGGTGAAAACGCACCCCGAAAGGTTTATAGCCTTCGGCTTGGTGCGTTTTCACCTTAATTATTTGCCGGTTTGCGTGAGAAACTACCGGCGATAAAGTCGGGGGCTTTTTATTGTTCAGTCCCTTAAATTTGCAGTCCGTTCAAACTACAAATCCATTCCAGAAAGGGAAAGTCCCCTACCCCACGGGGAGATTGGAGGCCGCTATAATATCCCCTCCACAACCGCGCGTAACACCCTTGCAATCTCTCCATGGCCAAAATCATTTGGATGCAGGGCGTCGGGCATCAGGGCGGGGGATGTCAGCGGACATATCTTGCAGGTTTTATAGATTTCGGAGTAGGGAACCGCAAAATATTCGCAGATATCCCGTTCTGCTTGCCGGTAGGTTTCGAGTTTTGAGGCGGGTT